>SBHJ01000107.1 GCA_006226465.1 Alphaproteobacteria bacterium
AAGACGCTGGCCAAGGAGCTTGGCGTCCCCGTGATCGCACTCTCGCAGCTCAGCCGCGCGGTCGAACAGCGCGAAGACAAGCGCCCGATGCTGTCGGACCTGCGCGAATCCGGCTCGATCGAACAGGACGCCGATATGGTGTGGTTTATCTTCCGCGCCGATTATTATCTCGAGGCGATCCGCCCCGACATGCCGACCGAGACCAGCTCGCCCGACGCGACCGAGAAATATCGCGCATGGGAAGAGCGATATCTTGACCTCAAGAACAAGGCGACGCTGATCGTCGCCAAGCAGCGCCACGGCTCGACCGGCAATGTCCCGCTCCACTTCCAAAGCGAGATCACCAAGTTCACCAGTCCCAATCGCAAGGATTATTCCGATTGGGGCTACGAATAGCTACCCGGATCAAAGCCCCAGGTTGAGCCGGCGGGTCACCGTATAGTCCACAGTCGAGACCAGGAACCAGGCGAGGTTCCAGCGTATCCGGTTGAACAGGGTCGCTCGCTTGCGATGTTCCTCCAGGTCAATCGCATGCGATGCCGCGCGGTGATGTTCGATATGCCGGCGCATGTGCTCTGCCAGCGCTGTGTCTTCAATCCGCAACATGATCTCGAGATTGAGAAACAGGCTGCGCATGTCGAAATTGGCGCTGCCAATATAGGTAATATCGTCGATCACGATCAGCTTGGTGTGCAATTTGCACGGCTGGAATTCGTGCAAAGTTACCTTGTTCTCAAGCAGGTAGGTGTAAAGCGATCTGGTCGCACCGATGGTCGCGCCATTATCGGACTTCGCCGCCGTCACCAACCGCGCCTGCCCACGCTTCGCGACAGCGGCAATCTTGCGCATCAACAGGTTGGACGGAGAAAAATAGGCCATCATCATGTCGAGCTGCCGCGCCGCATCGAGATCGCGACGGATATTGAGCAGCAGGGGCGATGGCCTAGCCGTGGGGCCACCGATCAGCACCTCGACTGGACCCGTCCCAGCCTTCCAACGGCGTACCGCGCGGCTGATCTGGAGCCAGTGCGAAGGGCGCCCCGAAACCCATTCTTCCAGCCGGGCGAACCATTTTACCAGGCGCGCTACCGCCGGACCTTCGATCACCACGCCCAGATCGTTCCAGCCGTCGTCTGGCGGTGGCGCAAAATATTCATCCGCAACATTGAACCCGCCGACCAATGCCCGGGTGCCATCGGCAATCACGATCTTCTGGTGGTTGCGGATCAGGAAATGCCGGGTCCACTTGGGGCTGAACAGCCAGAATGTTCCGCCGGCCTTCACCAGCGGGCGGAACATCGTACCATCCCCTGCTGCGCCAAAGCCGTCAACGATCAGGCGCACATCGACGCCGCGCTGCGCAGCGGTGACGAGCGCTTCAAGAACGCGCCGGCCGGTCCGATCATCCTCGAAGATGTAGAATGAAAGTTGCACCGATCGGGACGCCCCTTCGATCAGATCGAGCAATGCTGCGAGCCGGTCGGCACCTGCAGCAACCACCTCCAACCGATGCTCGCCCGCATTGACCGTGAACGACGCGGGATCGCGAAAATCAGCGACATCCTCGGATGGTTGCAATTCGCCTGGGCGTTCGTTCATTGCCCTGCTTTAGGACAAACGTTGTGACTAGCGCAATTTCTTGACTCTGCGCCGCTTGCCCCCTAGGTGCAGCGCCTTTCCGACACCCGCATTTAATTGGAGTGCCCCATGGCGCGCGTTACTGTCGAAGATTGCGTCGACAAGGTTCCCAACCGTTTCGATCTCGTCCTGCTTGCCGCCGAACGTGCGCGTGAGATTTCAGGTGGGTCCGAACTGACCATTGATCGCGACCGGGACAAGAACCCAGTTGTCGCCCTGCGCGAGATTGCCGAACAGACGGTCAAACCGAAGGATTTGAACGAAGCTATCGTTACCGGACTGCAGAAAATCCTGCCCGATGACGAGGATGAGGCCGATGAAATCGGCTCGCTCAGCCAGTCGGCAGAGGCGCTGCGGATTACTGCATCGGCTCCCACCCGTTCGACATCGATCGGCGGCGACTACGACGGTTGATTACGGCGTTAGTTGAATCAATCAGGCCGCCCCTTGGGCGGCCTTTTTGCTTTTTGGGCCTGCGACAAGTTGAAATTCGCGGCGCTGGGTCGCATTATCCCCGCATCAGGGGGGCTGGATGGGCGACATTACCGAAGGTTTTGGCAGCGCGATCGAAGGTGGCCTGCTTGGACGTGCGATCGAACCGAAGCATGGGGAAGGCAGGGCCGAGGCAAGCGGCCAGTGCCTTAATTGCGGTACCGAGCTGATTGGCCTGTATTGCCATGTATGCGGGCAAAAGGCCGATGTGCATCGCAGCCTCAGCGCAATCTTGCACGACCTCGTTCACGGCGTGCTGCATCTCGATGGAAAGTTCTGGCACACCCTGCCACTGCTAACCCTCAAACCCGGTGAGCTGACGCGGCGGTATATCGATGGCGAGCGAGCCAAGTTCGTCAGTCCGATGGCGATCTTCCTGTTCAGCGTGTTCCTGATGTTTGCGGTATTCCAGATGGTGGGACTGAGCGCGCCAACCGATTTCTCGACGGTGGATACGCTCAAGGCCAATGTCGAGAAGGCGCAAGTGGAAGCTGAAGATCAGGTCATTGAGCAGCGTCAGCGCGTGGCCAAGATGTCCAAGGATAGTCCGCAATACCCGGACGCGGTTGCGCGACTGAAGCGATATGAGGAAGAGCTTGAAGGCCTGCAGCAAGTCGAAACCCTGGCTGTCGAGAAAAATAGCAATCTCACCTTCAACGGGACCGGGATCAAGCCGATCGACGAAGGCCTGATCAAGAAGTGGCGTGAAAATCCCAGCCTGATGCTCTACAAATTACAGGCTAATGGATACAAATTCAGCTGGTTGCTGATCCCGATCTCGATCCCATTCCTCTGGCTGCTGTTCGCGTGGAAGCGTCGCTTCAAGGCCTACGACCATGCGATCTTCGTGACATATTCGATCGCGTTTATGTCATTGCTGTTCATTGTTCTGTCGGTCCTCGCGACGCTGGAGATCGGCGGTGGCTGGATCTTCGGGATGCTGGCGATCATCCCGCCGCTGCACATCTACAAGCAGTTGCGAGGTACATATGATCTCTCGCGATTCTCTGCGCTGTGGCGCACCCTTGCGCTTATGATCCTGATCATCGCGATCCTGATAATCTTCCTGTGGCTGCTGGTATTGCTGGGCGCATTCTGAACGCAATCAGCGGCAGGGATACCGTTTCTTCATCAGGTCAGCAAAGGCAGCATCGATCGATAGCCGCGATTGGGCCTCCGGCGAATAACTACGCAAATGTGCCAGCAACTCGTCCCGGTCCAGATCGGCATCACCCGGTGGGCAACTATGCGGCGGCCGGCCGGCTTTCCTGTCACTGGCCATCCGCGCGCGATAATTTCCTGCCGCGGCCTGGGCCTCCGCTCTCAGAGCTTTCCGTTCGCTCGAAAACAGCGCCGCGGCCCCCATCTTCTGGAGTTCGCCGGCCTTTTGGAGAAAAATTGCAACCTTCATTTCGCCGGGCTCGGCGATGAGCGGCGCGGAGGCCAATAAAAGCCCGAACGGCAAGGCCGCCAAAATCCGCTTCGCCTTTGTAGGGTGCACTCGCTTGCAAACGGCCATCAATGCACCTTACCGAATTGCCCGAGATCGAACGCTAATTCTAAGCGCCCTGCGTCGCAGGTCCTTCAGAGCCGCCGAACTTCTTGCCCGCCTTGGGGACGGCGGATCCGGGAAGCGGTTGCGCGATGACCGGACCGGACGGCTTGTCGGGCCGATCGATCTTGCCATCCTTCATCAGCTGGTCGATTTCTTCGCCCGACAAAGTCTCATATTCGAGCAAGGCCTGCGCCAGCAGGTGGAGCTTGTCTTCCTGGCTTTTCAGCACATCGGTTGCGCGCTTCAACCCACCTTCGACCAACGCCTTGATCTCGGCATCGATCAGCTTGTTGGTGTCCGCCCCGGCCATGGTGCGCTGCGAACCGCCGTAGCCAAGATAACCTTCCTGCGTCTGCTCGTACTGAAGCGGGCCGAGTTTGTCCGACATACCCCATTTGGTGACCATATTGCGCGCCAGATCGGTCGCGTAGTGGATGTCGCTGGAGGCGCCCGACGAGACTTTGTCGTGCCCGAAGATCAGCTCTTCGGCGACGCGCCCGCCCATGCTGACCGCGAGGTTCGCATGCATCTTGTCGCGGTGGTACGAATAATTGTCGCGTTCCGGCAGGCGCATCACCATGCCCAGCGCACGTCCGCGCGGGATAATCGTCGCCTTGTGGATCGGGTCAGACGCAGGTTCGTTGATCGACACGAGCGCATGGCCGGCCTCGTGATAGGCGGTCATCTTCTTCTCATCATCGGTCATCACCATAGAGCGCCGTTCGGTCCCCATCATGACCTTGTCCTTGGCGTCCTCGAACTCCTGCATCGCGACGAGCCGCTTGTTGCGCCGCGCAGCAAGCAGCGCCGCCTCGTTGACAAGGTTGGCAAGATCTGCGCCCGAGAAACCGGGCGTACCGCGCGCGATCGTGCGTGGATTGACGTCAGGCGCCAAGGGCACCTTCTTCATGTGGACGCCCAGGATCTTTTCGCGGCCGTCGATGTCGGGGATCGGCACCACAACCTGGCGGTCGAACCGGCCTGGTCGCAGCAGCGCCGGATCGAGCACATCGGGCCGGTTGGTCGCAGCGATGATGATGATGCCTTCATTGGCTTCGAAGCCATCCATCTCGACCAGCAACTGGTTGAGCGTCTGTTCGCGCTCGTCGTTCGAATTGCCAAGGCCATGACCGCGATGGCGACCGACCGCATCGATTTCGTCGATGAAGACGATGCAGGGCGCATTCTTCTTGGCCTGTTCGAACATATCGCGCACGCGGCTGGCGCCAACACCCACGAACATTTCGACAAAGTCAGAACCCGAAATGGTGAAGAAGGGCACGCCCGCTTCGCCCGCAATGGCGCGGGCGAGCAAGGTCTTACCGGTACCGGGCGAGCCGACCAGCAAGGCACCCTTGGGAATCTGGCCGCCCAGCTTGGCGAAACGATGCGGATCCTTGAGGAATTCGACGATCTCTTCCAACTCTTCGCGCGCCTCGTCGATCCCGGCGACGTCATCGAAAGTGACGCGTCCCTGCTTCTCGGTCAGCAGCTTGGCCTTGGACTTGCCGAAACCCATGGCCCCGCCCCCGCCGCCTTTCTGCACCTGGCGCAATGCGAAAAAGGCAATACCCAGGATCAGCAGGAATGGCAGCGACTGGATCAGCAGCGCCATCATCAGGCTCATTTCCTGCTTCTCGACGCCCGAATATTTGACGCCATTGTCGTCGAGCAGCTTGGTCAGCCCGGTGTCGTTGGCGACGGGGATTGTGGTGAACGGTTCGTCATTCTTGGTCTTGCCCGCGATCAGCTCGGGCGAGATCTGGACTTCCTTCACTGATCCCTCGGCAATTTTGTCGCGGAAATCGGAATAGGGAATCTGCGTACCAGACGGTTGGGAACCGCCGCCCATCATCGACACAACCAGCAGCAACGCCATGAAAACGCCGCCCCAGATCATCAGGCTCTTGATCCAGGGATTGGGTCCTTCGGGCTCCGGCCCGCGCGGATCGTTCTCGTCATTCATCGAGAGGGATTCCTTTCATCAGCTGCCAATGTAGGCACAGGCGGGTGAATGGCAAGATAACGCGGGTTACCTCGCACAAAAGAAGCGACAGCGCAGTCGGCTTAATTTGACTTGATCAATCATTCAACTTTTGCTTGATTGATTGTTCAACCAAGAGGCGATTCGCATGAATTCCGCCACACGCCAGAAGATCGTAATGACCGCGCTGGAGCTGTTCTATGTGAAGGGCTACAATTCGACGTCGATCGCGGACATCCTCAGCCGCAGCCAGGTCCATTCGGGTAGCCTTTATCACTTCTTTCCGGGCAAGCAGGATGTGCTGGTTGCCGTGCTCGAATTCTATCGCGACGGTATAAGGGAAAATCTGCTCGATCTCGCCTGGATGGGCGTCGATGATCCGATCGACAGGATTTTCGCGCTGCTCAATGGCTATCGCACCGGACTGCTGGAAAGCGACTTTGCCTGGGGCTGCCCGATCGGAAACCTTGCGCTCGAATTGTCGGAGCCGGACCCGAACATCCGCAAGCTGCTGGACGTCAATTTCAAGAACTGGATCGCTGCAGTTGAAGGATGCCTGCACGATGCGGGCGCTCGCCTGCCGGAGGGAACCGATCGTCATGCGCTGGCTGAATTCATCCTAACGACCATGGAGGGCGCAATCATGCAGGCGCGCACGGCGCAGGACATTGCAGTGTTCGATCGCAACATAGCTGTGCTGCGAGAGCATGTCGCCCTGCTTGAAAATGCCGCCAGACAAATTTGGATCAATTGAACGGGAGGGAATTATGGAAGTGAACTGGATTGCGGTGGTCGCAGCTGCGGTTTCCGCCTTCGTGCTGGGCGGCGTATGGTACGGGCCCCTGTTCGGCAAGAAGTGGATGGAGCTTGTGGGGCTGAGCGAGGAACAGGCAAAGAGTGCCAACATGGGCAAGGTATTCGGCGGTGCATTCGCCCTGTCGCTGATCGCAGCCTTCGTCTTCGCCATGTTCCTGGGGCCAAAGCCGGGCGTCGAATTCGCCACGGCCGCCGGGGCATCGGCCGGTCTGTGCTGGGTCGCTGCGACTTTCGGCATCAATTATCTGTTCGCCCAGCGCCCGTTCGGTCTGTGGTTGATCGACGGCGGCTACGCCACGTTGCAGTTCACCCTTTACGGGCTGGTGATCGGCCTGCTTGGATAGTTTCCGCCGGTCGGCTGGGCGGCATTGCTGCTCAGCCGATGAGCCGGTCGATCAGCCAATAGCTGGCGGTGATGCCGATGCCATAGGTTGCCAGCTTCAGAGCTGGTTCCTCGGCGCGTGGGGCCATTCGGTTGATTGCCGCGCGCAGGCCAATCACGCCGGCGATGACGAGCAGTTGCCCCGCTTCGACCCCGACATTGAACGAAAGTAACGCAGCCGGGACCTCGCCTTCGGGCAGTCCGATCTCGCGCAGTGCCCCGGCAAAGCCGAAACCGTGCAACAGGCCGAAAGCGAAGGCGACAGCCCAGGGCCAGCGACTGGTCCAACCCTCCATACCCCCACGTGCAAGTTCCACGGCCAGGAACACTATGCTCAGCGCAATCAGCGCCTCGACCGGTTGCTGCGGCAGCCCAGTATAACCCAGCGTTGCAGCGACAAGGGTGATCGAATGTGCGACCGTGAAAGCGGTTGCTGCTTTCACAACCGGCCACCCGCCCCGGACCAGCAGAACCAGCGCGATCACGAATAATAGGTGATCCCAACCGATCAGGATGTGTTCGGTACCGATCGTGAAATAGCTGCGCAGCACCTGCCAGCGATCCGGGCGCGCGAGAATGGTTGCGGAAGGGTCGCGCGCAGTCAGGCGGAAGCTCTGAACCGGGCGATCGAGCAGTGCCACGCGCAGCAAGGCATCGGCACTTCCAGCCAACTGCGGCAGCGAAATCTGTCCACCAGCAACTGCGCCCTGGCATCGAACATCGGCGTGGCCAATCAAGGCAGCCGCCGCTACGCGCCGTTGCGGCTCGGCAATAAAACTGCAGTTCTTAGGGATCCGCGGCACCACCAGGTCGACCGGACCCGGCGTCGAAACCGGTTGTTTCCAGTCAAGCGACCATTGCCCCGGGGCCTGTTCGGTGAAATCGATCGCGACCGGACGCAATTCATCGGCATGGGCCGGCTGGGCCAGCGACATCAGCGCCGCGAGCGCCAACCACAGCCTGATCATTGCTCGATCTCTACCCGATAGGCATCGCGCAGCACCTGGTACGCCTTGGCCCGGCGGTCGGCGATCGTGGCGCTGCGCCAGTCATTTTCGACGTCATTGCGGACCGCTTCGAATGGAGGAATCCTTCCGGGTTCAAGTTTGCGCAATCGAACCAGGTGCCAACCCAGTCCAGACGCCACCGGCCCCTGCCATGCACTCACTGGCTTGAGCCTATCGATCGCTTCAAGAAATCTCTCGCCAAAAGTGTTGGCCACACCGTCGCGATCTTCACGTTCGAGGCTTTTCGGCAAGCTGATCCGTTCACCGACTTTGTCGGGTTCTGTTCCGGAATTCAGCCGCGCCAAGCCAGCCTTCGCCGCAGATTCATCGGAGAACCATATTTGATCGAACGAATACCTGGTTTCCTCGGCGAACTTGGCCGAATGCTCAGCGTACCAAGCCTTCAGCGTATTCTCGGATGGCATTTCGGTCTCCGCCCGGGCACTTGCGGCCATATCCATTTTCTGCGCCAGGCGTCTCCGAACGATGGCATCATCGCGGTCGAAACCGAGCCGGATCGCCTCGCGATAGAGAATCTCGTCATGGACGTAGTTTTCGACCAGTCCGGCAAGTTCGGAATCGGTCGGCGGCCTGCTCATCATCTGCTCGAATCCGAGCGCGATCTGCGCCTGTACCTCGCGATCGACCGAGATCACCCGGCTTGATGGGTCCACTTCGTTCCCGCGCAATGCGAAGAATGCGAATACCAGCGCCCCAGCGACGAGGAAGTGGACCAGCGGCTCGCGGGTCCAACCCGGGAGTTTCACAGACTATCCCTTCAGCTCGCGGTCGGTTTCAGCCAGATTGGCGAACTATATGCACGCTCCTGCGCCACAGCATCGTCCAGCGCATCCTTAGGTAACTTGATCCCGAACCGAACCATGTCGAACAAGGTCCAACGGGGTGTTGGAATCTCCAGGACGCGAACATAATAGAAGGCCCGCTGGCCGGCGCGATAGTCAGGGTCGGTCCAGGCTGCCCTGAGCTCTGCGGTGCCGATCGTGTTGGTGTATTTGGCGGTCTTGCGATCGACCGTGTCACCCACGGCGGGGACCTTGCCGCCGCTCTTCACGCGCTTGTCCATATCAGACCAGACCACGTCATAGACCTGCTCATGCATATTACCAGCGGCATCGACCCAACCCTTGACCACCTGGACACGGTCAAGGTTGGCCCCATCGGGATCCTTGAGCGCTGAAATCAGGAAGCTCGGGGCCTTGCCGCCATCGCTCAATTCACCACCCATCGGAACACCGCTGGTATAGCCCTTGCGTACCCAGTCACCGTCCCAGTCCGCGGCACTGAAATCGAATCCGCCGAACACTCGCAGCACCATGCGCGGGCCGGTGGTGGCATAGACTTCACGTCGCTTGAATGCGTCGAATATCTCCGCGCGCGTATTGCCGCGAGCCCAGGCCGCGGCATAGCCGCCCGCAAGGTAGTGCCAGCCAAACCGCCCCGATGTGGTACCGAGGTTCTGCGAGTGAAGCGCACGATCCTTGATCGCCGGCTCATTGCCGGTGTGCTTGCCGAAGAAATTGTCCTCATCGCCGGTTGCCAAGGCCGTGTGGCTATCGGTGGAACCAATCAGGCCGAAAGCGTAGGGATTGACGCCCAACTTCTGCTCGAGCGAAATTCCGCGCTTCAGGGCTTCGCGAACATAGTTGCCAGCGAACATATCCGGCGTGGTCTTGCGGGTCAGCGGCAAGTTGCCCAGTTCCCATCCCTTGATCCCGAAACCGGCGAATTCGTCATTGGGGGAAAGGAACGGATGTGTCTCGCTGTCGCCTTTGATCTGCGTCGCTTCGACCACGGGTTCGTGCATTGCTCGGCGCTTGGCATAATCGGCCGTCATCGGGCTGCCGTCGGCCAGGGTAAGCTGGAACATCAAACCGTTGGAAACATTGGAATTGTGCGGGATTGCCAGCACCTGGCCACCGGTTTTCTTGGCATAGCCTTCCATATAGCTCCACAAACCGGTCACATCGCTATCAAGGCCCGGATAGGGAACGACCTGCTTTGTTTTCGCGCTGCCATCGCGGAACATCACCACGCGGTGGAGATTGTTGCCATCGGGCATCAGCGTGTATTCGAAGCCTGCCAAGGCAGTGAACTTGCCCGGCTTGTTGTAACGATCGAGCGTATCGAGATGCGTTGTCCAGATCTCACTGGTCGCCTTGTCCTGCTCTTCCTGCGAATTGAGCAGCGCTTCGGGGATGGTTCCGTTTGCAGCCGCATTGATAAGCTCGGCAATCGCCCGTTGCGATTGTTCGGGGCTTTCATGCATCATGTCGTACCAGCGCAGCACGGTCTCGTCGTTCATCGCCAAGATGGCGACGCGCGGCGCTTCATAAAGGCGACGCGTCGAGCCGAGTCCGTCGGAATGGTCTGCGATGACGAGGAAATCGAGCGGGCGGGAAAGCTTGGCCTTGACCCCGGTTGTGGAAGTCACTTCTTCGCCGCTGGCAAATTTAAGTGCATCTTCGGGTCCAAGCCTGACACCAAACCCAAATGCGTCGATCGAATTATTGGTGTGGAGATGCGTGTCGCCCCAATAGGGGCGATCAGGAAATTCGGCGAGCTCGATCGTGCCTTCGCCATCGCCAGTTTGGCTTTCATCAGGTCCACCCAAGGCACTGCACCCGGCAAGCAACATCGCAGCTCCGCCTGCCAGCGCCCAACGTGCAAGATTCCTGCGCATTGATTCCTCTCCCGCTATTCTGGTTTGCAAGCGAGTGTGCTCTGCGAGAGGTTGCGCGTCAAGCGACGCGCCGCAAACTAGCGCTGCCGTAACGTCAATGCCAGACCATCGATTGGTCGAATGATTTTCGTCTCAGGCGATTCGTTTCTTGAGCATTGCGGAGCGCTCGCAACGGCACACCACTTCGTCGCGCTGGTTGAGCATTTCATGGGCAAAAACGACCACCCCGGCATTTGGGCGAGACTTGCTATCACGCAGCTCCTTCACCTCGGTCGTGGCCCGCAGCGTGTCGCCGATGAACACAGGCTTGGGCATGGCGAGCTTGTCGTATCCGAGATTGGCAACAAGCGAACCAAGCGTCGTGTCTCCAACCGACAGACCTACCATCAACGAGAATGTAAAAGTGCCGTTGACCAGGATCTGGCCGAACTCGCTCGCCTTGGCGGCCTCGATGTCGAGATGGAGCGGCTGCGGATTGTGCGTCATGGTGGTGAAAAGGAGATTGTCGGTCTCGGTCACCGTGCGACGGATCTCGTGTTCGATCCGCTCACCAACCTGCCATTCGTCGAAGAATTTTCCGGCCATGGCCCTCAGCCCTCCGCCTTCCAGCGCGCGACAACCTCGGCGCCGTCCTGTGCACTGCTGCGCACCCTACCCGGGGTTCTGTCGAAGCGCGGCGCAGGCGCGGTATGCCAGCGGCCATCGTGTTCTACGTAGGCGCCGCGCGCCTTCATGTGATGGTGCTCGCGCGCATCGTCGAGTGCAATCACCGGAGCAAAGCAGGCGTCTGTCCCTTCCAGGATCTCGCACCATTCAGCCATGGTCCTGGTTTTGAACAGCGCCGCCAGCTTGTCGGCATAGTCGTCCCAATTCTGGTTGTTCATCTGGCCGTCGCGCAGTTCGACTGGAGCATTCGCGCGTTCGAGCAGCTCGGCATAAAACTGCGGCTCGATCGCGCCGACACTGATTTCGCCGCCATCGGCGCATTCGTAACAGCGATAGAAATGCGCAGCGCCGCCCAACAGGCCATGCCCGCGCTTGGTGGTGCGAAATGCGCTAGGCGGCTGGCCAAAGAAGAAACTCATCAGGCTGGTGACGCCATCGACTATCGCAGCATCGACCACTTGCCCCCGGCCACTGCGCTCGCGCTCGTAGAGCGCCGCGAGAATGCCGAATGCACAATACATCGACCCGCCACCGAAATCGCCAACCAGGTTCTGCGGCGGGATCGGCAATTCGTTCTTCTTGCCAATGGCGCTGAGCGCCCCAGTGATGGCGATGTAGTTAAGGTCGTGTCCAGCAGCCATGGCGAGCGGGCCTTCCTGCCCCCAGCCGGTCATCCTCGCATAGACCAGCCGCTCGTTCGCAGCGAGCAGCACCTCCGGCCCGAGTCCCAGACGCTCCATCACGCCTGGCCGATAACCCTCAACCAGCACATCGGCATGGGTCAAAGCGTCGAGTACGAATTGATGCCCCTCCGGGCTTTTCAGGTCCACTTCGACCCGGTGCCGTGCACGCTCCACAACCGGGTTCATGGCCTGCCCGCCCGGCCGTTCGATCCGCACAACCTCCGCCCCCAGGTCGGCCAGCAACATGGCGACATGCGGGCCGGGCCCTATTCCCACAAATTCGACTACCTTGAGACCGGTTAGCGGACCATTCGACTGCGACATCAAGTCAATCTCCCTTTGCAACGCTGCATGGCGCGGGCGCGCGCAACTGGCAAGGGTGGGAATCTGCAAGACGTAGATTGACTTTGCCAACGGCCACACCGGATAGATCAACCATGAAGCGGGTCCTGGCAACGGCATCGGGAGGGGGGCACTGGGAGCAATTGATGCTCCTTGTGCAAGACTTCCCATCTTGCGACCTCCGTTTTGCCACCACCGATGCCGGACAAGCGGCACACTCCGGCAAGTTGCGGGTGCTTACTCTGCCCGATTGCAACCTGACCCAACCGATCAGTGCATTGCATTGTGCCGTGGTTTCGCTCGGCCATGTGTGGCGCTTTCGCCCGCAAGTGGTGATCTCGACCGGCGCAGCACCCGGGTTCTTTTGCATCCTGTGGGGGCGAATGCTGGGTGCCCGGACTTTGTGGATCGACAGCATTGCCAATGCCGATCAGATCTCTCTTTCCGGCCGAATGGCCTTGCTGATCGGGGCAAGATGCCTGACACAGTGGGAACACCTGGCTAACGATGCGCGCGTCGAGTTCAAAGGATCGGTGCTGTGATCCTCGTCACAGTCGGGATGCAGCTCGGCTTCGAGCGACTTATCCGAGCCGTGGATCGGATCCAGCCGGATTGCGGTGTTGACTTTGTCGCACAGACCGGCCCGACCAGTTACGTCCCGACCAACTTGGTATCGAAGGCGCAATTCGGGCCTGCCGAATTCGAAGAACTCGCATCGCGCGCCGCACTGATCGTCAGCCATGCGGGTATCGGTACCGTCCTCTTGGCAAAGCGACTGCGAAAACCGATCGTCCTGTTCCCGCGCAAGGCCGGACTGGGCGAGCACCGGAACGACCACCAACTCTCAACAGCCGCACAACTGGCGGGACACAGGGGCATCTTTGTCGCGATGGCTGAAACAGAGTTGCGCGATGCGATATCGCTGGGGCTGGCCTGCGGGCCAATCGGGCACGAAATCTCGCCCACGCTTGGCCGCTTGCAGTCTGCGGTAGCCAGCTTCGTCGCTTCAGGAACGCTGCGTTAACCGCACCAGTTCGTCGGAATTGGCAGCGCCGCGCTGATCGTGGTGATCTTTGCGAAGCATCACGAAGGAGACTGAGCCTTGCGATATCGCCATGCGGCATATCCGGCAACCAAGCTTGCTCCGATATCGATCACCCAGTTGAGGTGCGGACCGGCATAGAGCAGTCCGTCGATCGCGTGGAACGAAATCAATCGTAGGGCCACCAGCCCCAGAATGGCAAGTGCCGCGATCTTGCCGAGAAACAGATAGACGGCTTCTGGCGCGCCATTCAAATGGCGCGAACCGCGCCATATCCATGCTGCGGCTGCGGCAAGCACAATTATGGCAATTGCACTGAGCATAGCCTGCCACTCGCGACGGCCCGCATAGGCCCCTCGCGCTTCGAGCATGCCGCGCAGCACCTCACGCGCATAATCTTCCAACATCAGCAGGCGACTTACGGCCAGAAGCACGAAAAGTACGACCAGGAACGACCAAAGAGGGGCCTGGCCATTGCGGCGCCCAGCATGCCTTGCGGCACCGAGCGCTCGCCAACACAGCAGCGCCACGGCACAATAGACCACGCATGCCGCGAAGCTAAGTGGACTGGGCATCATCGCGCCGCCGAAATTTGCTCGCACCAGTAATGCATTATCGATTGATCGATTAAGACCATTTAATTGTCCAGCTTGCCCACAGTCTGATCCACCGGCCGTGTTGCACCGCCACAGGCAAGCGCTTAGTCAAAGCGTGGATCGCAAAGGGCAAATGAGTGAAGGAATCGCAGGCTTATAGCCGGTATCGTGCTGCGCTTGTTCTTGCGCTTGCTCCAGCCATTTCTGCCTGCAGCACCACTGCGCCACATGTGGGCCCTGTATCGGCAAGCCCGGTCGTAGCGCTGGGCCAATCCGGATACGAGATCAGGCAATCCGCTCAATACTTATTACGCCCAGCCGATGTGATCTCGGTCACGGTTTTCCGCGAGCCCGATCTTACAGTCCCGAGCGTCCCGATTGGCGCGGATGGAACGGTCGCCTTGCCGCTGATCGGAACTCTGTCGGCGGCCGGCCTGACCACTGCCGACTTGACCGACGAGGTTGCCCGCCAGCTCGACGATTCGGGGCTCAAGCGCCCCAAGGTCAGCATAAACATCCTGGAATTCGGATCGCACCAGGTTACGGTCGAAGGCGGTGTAGAGAAGCCGGGCGTTTACGACTTCAGGCCCGGAAGCAAACTCTCTTCGGCCATTGCCCTGGCGAGCGGTCCCAATCGTGTCGCCAAACTGCGCGAAGTCGCGATTTTTCGCGAGAATGCGCAAGGAATGTCGGTCGCACTGTTCGATTACTCCGCAGTCCGCGATGGCTCCATGATCGATCCAGTCATCGAACCAGGCGATCGCGTGGTGGTAGGCATTTCGGGCCTGTCGCAGTTCTGGCAGGATTTCTTGAAGGCGCTGCCAGCCTTCGCGATCTTCAGTAATGTGAATTTCTGAAATATGGCAGGTGCTGCACACATCCAATCCGATCCTAGGGAAACGCCGGCGGTTCGTCCCTGGGTGGATCGATACCTACCCGATGCGCAATATGGCAAGCAGCCGGACAATGCGCTGGTCAATACGGCCTATTTGCGCGGCGCCTTGTTTCGCCAGCGGCACCTGATCCTCGCGACAATCGGCCTGGTACTGCTCGCCAGCCTGGTGATCACATTGTTGATGACGCCAATGTACCGTGCGATCGCGACTGTCCGGATCGATCCCTATGGCAACAATATTGTGCAGGGGCAGGACATCGAACCGGGACTCGCATCCAACGAGATCACGCGATTCATGCTCACCCAAGGCACGGTGATTGAGAGCAAGAAGCTGGCGTCGCGCGTTGCCGACAGGTTGAATTTGGCAAACGACCCGGCTTTTGTTGGCGAAATCGAAGACAGTCCTGATACTGGTCAGGCCGATGCAAAGAACGCGCAGGCAGCGCGCCAAAAGCTGGCAATCGATTTGCTGCAGGCCAATGTCGAAGCCGATGTCCCGATCGATAACCGGATTGTCCCGATCAGCTTCGAATCCGATGATCCCGCGATCGCTGCCAGGATCGCCAATGCCTATGCAGACGAATTCGTCCAGGAGGAGACCCGGCGAAATATCGAGGTCAATCGATATGCGCAGGACTACTTGCAGAGCCAAATCACGGACGTTCGCCAGAAATTGGAAGCCGCTGAACTTGAGGCGAACGCCTATGCCAAACAATCGGGGATCGTTCGCCAGAACGATGGCATCGCAACTTCGCTCTTCGGCGGTGGCACATCCGCGCCGACGATAACTGCGGCCAATCTGGCGCAGGTCAACGAAACCTACACAACCGCCAAGGCAACCCGGATCGACGCGGAGCAGCGCTGGCGTGGAGCCGCAGGCACGCCAGCGATGCAGCTCAAGGAAGTACAGTCAAACACCGCGGTCCAGGAGCTGCAACGGCTGCGCGGGGACCTGAAACGCGAACTCGCGGACCTCCAGCAGCGCTATGACGACAATTATCCCGCGGTGGTGGAGGTTGAGGCCCAGATCGGTGGAGTCGAAGGCGAGATTTCGCGCCTCGCCGCCGATATCAAGTCGGGGATCCGCCGCGAGTTTGAAGTGGCCGCACGGCAGGAGCAGGCGTTGCTGGGCGAGCGCCAGCGTGTTTCGCAATTGGCGCTGGGCGAACAGGACCGCCGGGTGCGCTTCGGCATTCTCGATCGCGAAGCCGAAGCACTGCGCAACCAGCTGGCGAACTTGCTGCAACGCTATAACGAGATAGCGACTGCGGCCAATGTTCAGGCCGGCACTGTCACGAAGCTGGATGAGGCCGACATTCCAGTCGAACCTGTTTCGCCCAACCTGGTCAAAAACCTGCTGGTTGCGCTGATTGCCGGTATCGGCCTCGCGGGCGGTCTAGCGGTTTTGCGAGAGACCTTTGACGAACGCTTGCGTTCGCTTGAAGAAATTGAGGACCGGCTGGGCCATCCCCTGCTCGGCCACACTCCGTTTATTCCCGAGAGCGAATTGGAGGAGCAGATCAGCAATCCCTTCAGCCCGCTGATGGAGAGCTATTCTTCGATCCTGACCTCACTCGATTATTCGTTGCCGCGCGAAAGGAACGTGCTGCAATTCACGAGCAGCCAGGCATCGGAAGGCAAGACGACAACTGCGATATTGCTGGCCGAACTTCTCGCACGACATGGTCGTAAGACTCTGTTGGTTGATGCCGACCTGCGCAAGCCGTCAGTTGCCGCGCACCTTGGCCACAGCACTCCGGAAGTCGGTTTTGCCGAAGTGATCTTGGGCCGAACCGAGCTGCGTGATGCACTTTTGCCGGACATGCCTGAAAACCTCGACGTCCTGCCTGTCGCAGTGACACCGCCCAATCCGGTCGAGCTGTTGGCCTCCGGCGCGATTGGACGATTCGTCGACAGTGTACGAAACGAATATGCCACTGTGATCTTCGATACGTCCCCGGTCATGGGCATCGCCGATGCGCCCCTGCTTTCGCGCAATGTCGATGCGACGATCTTCATCGTCGAGGCAAATCGGGTGCAGTTCGGACAGGCGCGCGCCGCGCTGAAACGACTGCGTAGCGTTGGCACAAATGTGGTTGGTATTGTACTGACGAAGTATCGGG
The DNA here is from genome assembly GCA_006226465.1 of Alphaproteobacteria bacterium. GTDB lineage: Bacteria > Pseudomonadota > Alphaproteobacteria > Sphingomonadales > Sphingomonadaceae > Erythrobacter. The sequence continues at coordinate 16,923 of SBHJ01000107.1, forward strand.
CGCTGCACGCCGGGCAATCGTATGATTACCAATACCGCTATTACCACTACACTCCGGGAAAGTCTGACTGACGGTTGGCATCGAAACGGATAGGCTCACCGGCACAACCCGGTCGCTGCGCATAGAGCTCTTGGCATGAACGAGCCTCCTCTCCTGAACATTTGCCACATTTCTGGCGACTTCCCTGACCCGATCAGGCGTGAGAAGACGCCAGCGCTGCGCCGCTTGATCGAACTCACTGCCGCACAATTCCATCACCGCGTTATATCGATAAATCGGACGGGGCCCGGTTCCGCTCCGGCCCAGGTGCCGTTCGAATTTGGCATGGCGATCACCTATCCGGCTCCGTCGTTGGGGCTGTTCCATGCGACAATGCTCAACCGATTGGGTAGTTCGATGGCCACGCTTGCCAATGAAAACGGCAAGCCGGATCTTCTGGTAGCCCACAAGCTCACAATCGAGGGAATTGCCGCATATCGTGCGGCGCGCCTTCTGGACGTGCCATACGCGCTGATCGTCCAGGGCAACACGGATTGCAAGATTCTGCGCGCACGCCCTGACCTGCGACCGCTGTTCAGGCGCATTTATCAGCGGGCCGCAATCGTGTTCCATCTTGCCCCATGGTCGCGCGACAGCGTCGAAGGCATGCTGGGTGTACGCCACCGTTCTTCGCGACTTCTGCCATGCGCATTGGCAGAAGACACAATGATCGGTCCCCGCCCCGGCGGGCAAGGGTTCCTTTCGGTGTTCAACCTCGACGGTTATCGAAACAAGAACCTTGCAGGCTTGGCCAAAGCAATGACGGCCCTGGCCGCTGGTGGAACGGAACTATCGTGCCGGATAGCGGGGGGTGGAAATGATGAGGCGCTGCGGGCTTGCCAAGCCATTGCCAACCGCACGCCCGGCATGGAGCTGCTTGGCCATTGCAGGCACGAAGAACTTCCCAAGATGTTGAATGCTTCGACAGCTATGGTCCTCCCGTCGAAAAGGGAGAGTTTCGGGCTGGCCTTTATCGAAGCGTTGATGTCGGGCACGCCGATCATCCATCCGCGCGGCGCAGCCGTTGCAGGATACTTTGCCGGGTGCGGTTTTGCCTTGACTGTTGATCCGGCGGACCCGCGCGACATTGCCGGTGCGATGGCATATGCAATCGAGAACGAGGCTGAGCTGAAGCGCGAGTTAGGCGCATGGCAACTTGGGGCTGATGCCCGGCGCTTCAAGCGAGCGCAAATCGCGCTGGACCTTGCCTCCGGCTTGCGTGCGGCAGCCGAAAATGGCCTGGGCTCAGCCCAGCCTGCGGTTCAGCAATGACACTCCGGAAAAGGGTATCGCGAAGCTGACGCTGGTCGCGGCGCCCAGCAGCAGGAAGAACCATGTGTGCATCCCGCCAACGTATGCGACCGTGAACCCGGCCAGCACCAGCAAGAAGATCGCGATTGCCACGCCGACGAACAGTTTGCGGTCCGGTTCTGCCAGGGACAGGCTGGTGGCGCTCAAGCGAAAAATCAAGATCCCGCACACGGCCAGAAACAACACGCTGGGCAGGAAGCCGTGGCGGATGGCGAGCAACAGCCAATGGTTGTCGATGCTGTTGGTCATCCAGGCCGCGCGTTCGAAATCGGTGTAGCCGATACCGAACCAGGGATTACGCTCGACCGAACGGATCCCGAAATCCCAGATCATCTTCCTGTAATATGCAGTGCCGGGATTAAGAGTGAAGCGGATCAATACCGAGATCAGTCCGCTTTGGCTCGCGGCTTGCAAACCAATCAGCACAATGCCGCCCGCCACCAGGGCGCCCCGCCAATTCAGGATTTCGACCTTTTGCTGGATCCGGTCGTAAGCCACCAATACGATCGCGAGGATCAGAGAAAGCCAGGCGGCCGAACTTATGGAGAAGACGGCACATAGACCGGCCGAAATGCCGAAATAGAGTGGCCAGCGCTTCACCCCCCCTTGCAGGATCAAGGGTACGAAGCTGGCCAGAAACAGCCCCGCCAGGATTGGATGAGGAAATGGCCCGGCTGCACGGAGCATGCCGAGCCGGTAGTCAAAGGTACCGTCGAACAGCCCGACTTCCATTCCGTTTTCATAGCTTGATAGGGGGCCGAACTGGCTTGCCGCCCAAGGCCGAATCAAGGCCTGGCCTGAAACCGATTCGACCACCATACCCACGCCCACGAAAATCAGAACCGGCACCGCCATGACGATGGCGCGACGAAAGTCCAGCGGCGAACGAGCACAGATTCGCGCGACAAAAAATGGCGGGAGGATATCGATCAGCAACGCACCTCCGCGAATCAGCCCTTCAGTCGCACCGTAAAAAACGATGAAGGACATCTGCATCCACAGCGCGCCGGCCAGAACTATTGCATCTATCGCATTCAGTCTGATCTGCGCGCGGAACAGCCGGTTCAATAGCCAAGGCAGGAAGGCAAACGCTGCCATTCGATAGGGGTAGATCGATAGGCCACCGACGACGAGCCTGACTTCCTGCGGCAGGCAAGCCGAATAGAGCATGATCAAGAACGGGATGAGACCGAATATGCTCACGTTCGCGCCACTCGCACCGACCTCGGTCGCGAACGCAGGCGATGAGTCTTGCTCAGCTGGCTCAAATGTCGTCGCAGTCATCTAGGTCCTGCCTCAGCTCGATCACAACTAGGCCGCTCGTGTGACTGCCAGCAAGATGCAGGACGAATCTCGCGTGGGAAACAAAGCATTTTCCTACACGAACTCCCGACGTTAGACGATGTTCTCTTTTTGTTCACATTAGGAGTCCGCCATGCCCAAAGACAACTTCCAGAGCACTTCCGACAGTGTCACCGCCCCCGCTTCACGTTGCTTCGAAATCACGCCCAACGATTCGGTCGAACTGGTAGAGGCAACCAAGGCCATTTACGTCGGAACCGGCGGCGACGTTACGCTGCGCTCGCTCGATTCCGCTGCGGACGTAACATTCCGCAATATCCAGGATGGCTCGATCATCGATGTCCGTGTTTCTGCGCTGCGCGCGACGGGCACTTCCGCCAGCGACATCGTAGGGCTCGCCTGATGGCGGGCTTTGGATTTGGTATGGGCTTTCGCATTGCGCACGCTCACAAGCCAAACCTTCGTACGGCTGAAACACCATTGATCGCCCCTGGCGCGGGGTGGACCGGCGTTGCTGGCTCAGGCTTCTCCTCAACTCCAGCCGACCTGGCGAGAACCACGGCCAAGCCAGCCATGCGGCTGCTGGTTTTGCCCAACCTGACCTTTTCGGACGAGCTGCTGGTTGGCGTCTATGCTGGTGCAAACAATGGTGGCTCGCTCTATGCCAACATGGGCCTCTCGCACGTCACCGTGCATTACGAAGGCGCAAGCCACGACATCACCGCACCCGGCTTCGCGACTTTCAATGACGCCAACGGCAATCCGGTCACTTACTACGGGTGGTGGATCAAGTTGCAGAAGCCGGTCGGGGTTTCCGGCGAGGCGCGGGTCTATTTCGAAGCGGTGCCCGCCAACCCTGCCATGCAGCATCGGGTGATTGGGCCGTACAGCTTCTTCCCGCGCGACGTATTCCCGGCCACCGGAACCTTGCACGATTATGAGCTGGAGATCGCCCCAACCCCCGCTGAAATCGCTGGGCAGCGCTACAAGAGCTTCACCAATGCGCTCAACTACCTGCGTACGGAAAGCCTCTCTGTCACGGTGTGGAACCCGCGCCTGACCTGCACCGAGGGTGGGACAATCGACCTCACCGCCAGCTCTAACGCAGCTGCGATCAAGGGCTGGGTCACGGTCGAAGCCTCCCAGCCGATAACCTTCGCCAAGTCTGATGGTGTTCGCGACACCGACGCAACCTTCCGCCCCAGGCTGGCCAGCTTCCTGTTTCGCGGAGCAAATATCACCTTCGACACGTCGAACGTTACCCAGTTCTACACCGAACTGAACGAACGTGCCGCTTTCGACGGAGTAAAGATCACCAACTCGCGCGGGCGTACTGCCCTGTGGCGAAAGGGTGTGCCCAACATGAATCGTTGGGTGCGCGAGAGCAGCTACTTCACCGAATGCGTCCTTGAGAACATTCGGGACATCTGCGCCAATACCCAGTTGGCGCGCGGTTGCAGCTTGACCGGCATCCTCAACGATCCCTTCCAGGACGCCCTCTGCGTGGTCGGGAACACGATCGACACCGTGAACAACGACCCATGTGCGGTCGATGTCCCGGCATTGACGGTGCAATACGTGGGCGCAGGTGCCTCCGCCACTCTGGAACTAACCGGCACTTCGGACGCCAGTTCCCGCACGTTTACCGCCAAGGTTGGCGGATCGAGCGTGGGAACCTTCACGGTTCAGAACTCGCTCGCTGCGTTCAACGCCAACACCAATTATACGGTGCAGAACGTGGTGGACTGGCTGAATGGCCTCTCTGGCTGGAGCGCCACCGTGCTCGACAACAGCCGCCGTGCAGCGGCCCTTTCGACGCTGGGCAATCAGGGCGCGACCTTTGCTGCAACCGATGTCAAGACCGCACCTGTGACGCTGGCCACCCACTTCGGTCTCCATTCCGACTGGTACGGCAACAATGTCGGCGGTACGGGCGAGAATGTGATCGTGGCAGACAACAAGGGGATCAACCTGCGGACGCAGAATATCTTCATTGCGGCCTCCAGCCCTGCTCCGAAGGACTTCATCTTCGCCAACAATGCGCTGGACAATCGGTTCGACAACCCGACCGGCGAGATCGACAATGCCAACCACTTCTCGCAACTCTCTGCAGCTGCGCACAGCCATGTGGTGGTGGTCCACAACAGTATGCCTTCGCAAGGCATGATGCTGCGCGCCGACCTGGGCTACAACCCGGACGCTTACTGTCTGGTCGCCAACAACAGCTTCCGCTCGCTCGCGTGGTTTGGAACCCCCGACGCAAACCTGGTCATATCCAACAATCACCTGCACGTCGGGCAGAGTGCTCCCAGCGGCTCTACCGGGACCACCGCGGGAGGCGACCACACTAGTCTCTATGCAGATGCTCCATCGGGTGATTTCACGCCTGCAGGCGCGCTGGCAACAAACAAGAAACCCGCGACGCTAAAATTCGATATCTCGCAAAAAAAGCGCGGCACCGTCGCACCGGCGGGGGCAGCGATCTAGGGCGGTCGGACTCACGCAGCGTCCCCACCTTCCTTTCTGCGCCCAAATCGAAGCAGTTCGTACGGGATCATGGTCAAGGATCGCAAGGCCATGATCCCGCCCAAGGTACAGGCGGCCAGGAGCGACGCTTTCCATCCGAACAGCAAGGGATGCAACCCCGCCGCTAGCGCGATTGCTCCAACGGGCAACCACAGTTGAGGCCACAACCCACCCAACGGCAAGCCACTCCGCGCAAACAGCAAGCCGCAATCGACGGCACAGCGGATGGCGAAAGCCGCTGCAAATCCCGGCAGGCCAAAGGCTCCCCCCAGCAACAGCAGCAGCGAGATATAGAATGGCAGCTCGGCCAGATGGAGCAGGGCGACCGAGCGAGGACTCCCTCGTGCCTGCAACAGGTTAAAGGGAACCTGGGCCAAGGCATTGACCCAAAAGCCGGCTAGCAGGATGCGTGCGACCAGGATCGAACGGGGGTCCAAATTTGCACCGATCCACAGGTCCAGGAGCGGTTCGGCGAGGCAAATCAGAATAACGATCGGAACTGCGTAAAGGATGGCAATAGCGGCTGCGACCTGATTAGCGGAGGCATTCGCCTGTCCCGCATTGTCGCTGGCAAAACGCGGGAACATCACGGTCAGCAATGCCTGGGGAAATACCTGCGTCCTGCTACCGACCTGATATGGCACGGCGTATGCGGCGACAGCGACGGCGCCCAGGAACGTGCCGATCAGGAACCTGTCGGATAGAATCATGAAAGGCCCGATCACCGCGCTCAGCATGACCCATTTGCCAAAGCGAAACAGTTCAGCTGCTTCGGATGTGCTGGCCTGCCATGGCTGGTCCTTGAGCAAGTGTCGCCACATTCCGCCAAGCGCCAGAGTCAGCCCGAATGCCCTTCCCGCCAGCGATGCCGCGATCAAGGCGCTCATGTGGTTGCTACCCAGAGCCGCCACCCCGAGCGGAAACAGCTGCATCAAAGAATTGCCGATGAATGTCGCTAGCGCGGCGGTGCCGAAATTCTGGCTGCCAATAAGGCTGCCATGCGCCACGCCGAATATCGTCACGACAGGAATTGTCGCGCCGACAAGCCAGACCGTGTCGATCAGTTCCGCGCGAAGTTCTGCGGAGACATCAAACGGGCCGGTGAAAAACAGATAGGCCGCTATGCCAGCGAGCACGCCCAAGGCGATCCCGATCGCGCTGTTGGCAACCAGCGCCGTACAGATGGTCTGAGCGCGAGCCGTGTGCTGGTTGCCCGTCATTGCTGCAATACGCTGCGTGACGGCACGCCCGATACCGAAGTCGGCCTGTCCGAAGTAGCCGAGCAAGAGCCACACAATGGTCAGCGCACCGAAGCGTGCGGCACCTATGTGTCCGATCAGCAACGGAATGGTGATCAGGGCAATTGCAAGCGGTCCCACACCGCCCATCAGGCTGAAAAAGCTGTCGCGCAGCGTGGTCGGAGCAGAATGTTTCACTTCGCTTCCTGTTGGCGGCCGGGCTTCGGCAGCAACGCGTAGCCTTCGGCGAGGTGCAGTTCCTCGACAAGCATGCGACGGAGATTCTCCCGCCAGTGATCGGTACTATCTCCGAGCAATTCACGCGTCGCGCTGTCATCCAGCACTGAAAAGGCGGGACGCCGCGCCGGCGTAGGATGTTGGTCGGTTGAAATCGGGTGAACCGCCGGAAGGCGTGGAACGAGACCCAATGCCTGAGCCTCTTCGGCAATCGCCGTGGCAAAGCCATACCAGCTCGTTTCGCCGGCATCGCGGTGGTGGTAGGTGCCGGGGCTGTCTGCCGCTGCAAGCGCCCAGATCGTGCGGGCAGCTTCGGGTGCCCAGCTCGGCGAACCTACCTGGTCGTTGACCACTCTGAGCTCGTCCTGTTCGCGCATAAGTCGCAGCATGGTCCGCACGAAATTGTGGCCGCCTGCGGCATATATCCAACTGGTACGCAGGATAATTGATTCATCGCCGGATGCGTCTTCGCCCAACGCCTTGGATCTTCCGTAAACCGACAGTGGATTGCGAATATCATTAGGAAGATAAGGGCGCTTCGCCTGCCCATCGAAAACGAAATCGGTGGAAACCTGCAGCAAGCGCCCGCCATGGTCGGCAAGCGATCGGGCAAATGCTCCGGGAGCCTCGGCGTTTACTGCCATGGCCAGCTCGACTTCCTGCTCCGCCCGATCAACCGCAGTAAAGGCACCGGCATTTATCACGAGATCGGGTCGTTCGGCCCGTACCAGCCGCGCAATCTGCACATGATCCGCCAAATCAAGCGCTGCCCGGTCCAGTCCCCGGCACTCCCAACCCTCCGGAACGCTTGCAAGCAGCGCCTTGCCCAATTGTCCGCTGGCCCCGGTGACCAGCACCTTCATGCGAAGACCGGGACTTCGGCCAGTGATAGGCCCCGAGCGTCTCTTTCCGAGATCACGAGTTCCGCACCTTCCAACGGCCATTCTATGCCCACCGCCGGATCGTTCCATGCCAGGGTGTGTTCGTGTTCCGGCATATAAGGTGCGGTGCATTTGTAGAGGAAATCGGTGCCATCTCTTAACGTAAGGAACCCATGGGCAAAGCCTGCGGGAATCCACAGCATGCGCCTGTTCTGATCTGTTAGTTCTACCCCGATCCACCGACCGAAATCGGAAGAAGACCGGCGCAGGTCAACCGCTACGTCGAAAACGGCTCCGTTGACGACCCGCACAAGTTTGCCCTGTGCCATCGGAATCTGGAAATGGAGCCCGCGCAAGACGCCCTTGCGCGAACGACTATGATTGTCCTGCACGAATTCCACATCGAGCCCCGCTTCTCGAAAGCCTTCGGCGTTCCAACTTTCCAGAAAGAGCCCCCGCGAATCTTCATGCACCTGCGGCTCGATGATCACCGGGCCAGGAATTTCGCACGGGATGAGCTTCACTTGCATCCGGATCGATCTCTCGAAGTGTCTGGCCTCGACGACTTGCCGCATGGCGCTGGCTTGATCAACCGGCTTCACCCGCAATGAACGAATCTTCACCGGTCGAGAACTCTCCAGCGATCCAGCTGCAAAGCGAAGCATAGCCCGCATATTCGCCACTTCGCTTGACTGTGCTCCTCGCCTTGAAGAAACGAACGCCCTTCTCAATCGCCCATCTGGGGTAGCCGAGCCAGCGCAGCCTGCTTCGAGGTGACCGCTGCGTGAGATAAGCCAATTCGTTCTGGTTGGGATGAAGGGCCCGGGCGGCCGCCGACATTGTCCCTGTGCCCCCTTCACTGCGGCCCGCCAGTCGCCACAGTTGCGCGAGCTGACGATGCGTCTCGCCGCGAGCCAGCATGGCACGATCTGCTGCGTCGAGTATGTGTACCGGGATCAGTGACTGACTCTCGATCTGCGCTGGAATCCATTCTGCGCCATGCCGCAGCCCAAGCATCACCACCAGCTCCAGCGGCCGCATCAATTGCAGTTCGCGCGCTTTGGACAAAACGGCTTCCCAATCCAACGCATTCGCCTTGGCGAGATAATGCAAGTCGGCAAGAATTGTGGGGCCATTTGAGAAAACGTGGTGAAGCGTCGCATGCTCGACCAGGTGGAGCAGGTTCAGCCGAGCCGATGGGACGCGGATAGCCTCGCCCATCAGCTCGATCTCTTCGGTTTCGGCACGGATCATTTCGCACAGCCGTGCATCGCCCGCCCAACCGCGCGCATTCAGCCGGTGATGCAATTCGATCACCAGGCCATGCTCTTCATCGACTATCTCAGGCAATTGGTGTCCGAACTCAGGCCCATATTGACCGGCCCAAGGCGCGGGTACGAAGCCCTCCTGCGACAGGAGCAGGCTGTGCGCTTGCTCCACTTCCGATGCAGGCAACAGCAAATCCACATCGCGCAAGACCCGCAGTTGCGGCGCAGGATAATCGCGATAGGCCAATGCGACGCCCTTCAGCGCGATCGGTTCCATGCCGGCTTCATGCAGCACCCGCATCGTTCGAACCAACCCGCGCGCCTGTGCAAGGCTGGTCAGCGCCTGATCGCGCGCTTCATGTGCCAATTGTCGCGAGATCGGGGTTTCGCTTCCGGCCCTGGCGGCAATGTGATGGATCAAGGCCGCGCAGCGCGAACGCTGGGCGAGCATCAACAAGTGATCGCTTTCGCTTTTGGATAGGCGAGCCAGCGGGTCTGCATTGTCACCTTCGGGATTGGCGAGGCAGGCCAGTAGCACCTGGGCGGCCATATCCTGCGCGAGCTTCATGGCGCGGTGCCTTGCCGGTCCAGATCGACAATCTGGTCGGCAATCCCGATCAGCCTCTGGTCGTGGCTCAAGAGCACAACGGTGCACTGCCCGCGGAGCGACCCGACCGAATGGATGATCGCATCGCAATTGTCCTGGTCGAGCCCTGCACTGACCTCGTCGAGAATCAACAATTGGGGAGCACCCAGCAGTGCTCGTGCCAATGCAATTCGCTGCTTTTCACCTCCGGATAACTGCCGGGCTCCTTCGCCCATCCTGGTAGCTAGACCATCGGGCAATTGTCTGACGAAACCGGCCGAAGCCATCTCCAATGCACGCCACATCTCCGCTTCGTCTACCTCGCTTCGCCCCCAGCTGAGGTTTTCGGCGATCGTCCCGTCAAACAGGTATGGCTCCTGCTCGACATAGGCGACGTTCCTTCGCCAACCGATCCGGCTGGTGGCATCGAGTGCCATCCCATCGATCAACACTTCGCCGCTATCGGGAACGACCAACCCCGCCAAAATGTCGGCAAGGCTGCTCTTGCCCGAGCCTGAAGCGCCGCTGACAGCCAGGATCGACCCCTGCGCTACTTTGAGATTGAGTCCATCGAAGACTGAGCGCTCGCGCCCATGGTAGCGCAAGGTCACATTACTCAATTCCAGCCCATGCTCCAGCGTTACCGCCTGTGCGCCATGATCGAGAAATTCTTCCTGTGCTCGGGCCTCTGCAATCAGCGACTGAACACTTGCAAGCGCGGGAACGTTGTAGCGCCAGCCGCGCATTCCCTGCTGTATGTTGCCCGCCAGGGGTACAATCCTTGCTATGATGGCGACAACCGGGAGAAAAATTGCCAGCGGCATCGCAAACATGGCCAGCGCTCCGAAGACCATTCCCGCCAGCAGCATCACCGCGATGACCTGGAACAGCATCAGGGTCTCATGGCCGGCCCTGAAGAATCGGGTTTCCAGCTCCACCAATCGGCTGGATGCGCGCGCGAAATTCTGTGCCAGTTCGTGCTCGGCGCCAACAATGCGCGCCGCGCGCAGATGCTTCAGCCCGTTCGAAACCAACCGCTGCAATTCGGAATGTGCGCGCACATAGGCCTCGCCTTCTTGCGCATTGCGCCCCCGCAGCAGCCCGAGCACGAAGGCCGCCGCGACCCCGAGCACGACCACCATCACAGTCAATTGCCAGGATATCAGAGCCGCCGCCGCCACCAGCAAGAACAGAGTGACGGCTGCCGCCAGGATTGACAGCGCCTGATCCATCAGTCCCGCAGCCCGGTCAGCCTCGAGCATGATTAGGCTTGCATGATCCGCACTGTTCTGACGCGCCAGCCAACGCCAGTTCGCGCCGAGTATCGCCTCGTGAACCATGCGCCGCAATCGGTTCGCCAGCTCAAGGTCGAGTGCACGGCGGCTCTCGTTGCTGGCATAGACAATCAGCGCACGCAGGCTAACCAGGGCCACAACTGCGATCAGCAGCCAGCCGAGCGGCAACTTCGCCACCGGAGCAAGCCATTCCGGCTGAATCGTGCCGTCATCTGCCTCCGCAACCAATCGTGTGATCGGGACCAGCAAGACCAGGCCAATCCCTTCAGTCAGGCTCGACGCCACCATCAGCATTCCGAGTACGGCCAGTCGGCCATGCCCAGCCTGACGCATCAGCAAAGCGATCGCCGCTCGGTTCGACATTGGCCCCTCAACCATCGTTCGAACCTTCGACGAATTGGACAAATCGGGCAAGCGCGATACCGCGCGGCACGGCGCAAGTCATGCGCAACCAATGGTCTGCACCCTTAACCTCGGTCCCTTCATGCATTTCCAGATATTGCCTGATCCGCGGCAAGTCGATCACGCTATCCGCAAGCGAGCCATCGCCGATCCGGGCAAGCGACCTGAGCATCGATCCCCGATCACGCGCCACTCTCCCCAGAAAGTCGGCTGATTGGATCGCGTTTTGTCTGCCTTCGACAATTTCGTCTGGGATACGCCCCTTGAGCAATCGGCGCGCCAGACTGCGCGGCATGCCGTTGCGCAAATACTGCTCGTCAGGGACGCCGGAGCAGAACTCCACCAAAGGACGGAAGGCCAGGGGGCTGCGGGTCTCGACGCCATGCAACAGGCGCAATCCCAGCGCGATTTCACCGCCTTCCGATTGCGCGGCCGCCAGCATACTGACCCTCGCCTTTGCAGCGGAGGCCGGGGCATACATCCAGGGATCGTTGCCATCCGCCTCGGCCCGGGCCAGCGCCCCGCGAACGATCTCGCTATTCGGGTCGAGCGGGCACCAAGTTTCGAGCGGTGAGACCGACAGCCCGCGCAATTCGTCGATCCGGCGACGCCAAGTGAACGGCAAGTGCGGCATAGCCGCCAGAGACAGAGCCTTGCGCCAGAGCGGACGCTGATCAGGCGAAGCGTTCAGTTCACGCAGCAGGTGCGCCCATTTGCCGCGCTTCAACCAGGTGGGATAGCCGGTCATTCCATCGTAGCTGAACGCCGCATCGCCAAATTCGCCATCCAGCAGTACATGTTTGCCGTCGCCGGCAGCCTTGCGATAGAGCCCATGCAGCCAATGCATGTTCATTTCGTTGAAACCGGGACAGCCTGACAGCAGGGCCATCGCATCGATATCCGCACCGAATTCTGCCTCTTCGCCAGTCAGGAACACCGGATCGAGCTGCGGATGCATCTCGGCAAATGCATGAACTCGGGCGGATTCATCGTAAATGAGCCGAGGATTGGCCTTGGGGACCCAGCCCGCAATTGGGACAGCCGTGTAGGACCTCACCCGTTGATCCTGCGGCAATCGGGCAATCAGTGAAGCAGCGACCGCTTGTGAATCGAGCCCGCCCGACAATTGCAGCGCAGGCGACACAGCTCCTTCGATATTTGCACACACGGCCCGGTCCAGAAGGCCATTGAGCGCATCGAGGTAGTCCTGGTCGCCAGAAAAAACTTGCGGCGTTACCCTGCCGATATTCCAGAACTGCGCGCTGCGCTCGCCAGCAAGGTCATGGTGTTGCCGACTTCCGCACGGAACGCGCGACAGGCCCCTGTAATAGCTGCGGCTTCCATCGCCGAAATTGAACAGCGCGACATCAGCGATGCGATGCGGGTCGAGCCGCAGCTCGACCCCGGACGCGAAGATCGTGCGCGGCAGCGAGGCGGCGATCAACCTGCTCCCGTTGCGCCAGACATAGAGCGGCGGGGCGATGAGCGGCGAACGCGCCAGCCGCACGTTTGCCCGATCGGGAAACCATTGGACCGCGGCATATTCACCGACAATTTCTGTGTCGCAGCGCTCGCCCCAGCAGCGAAAGGCGGCCGCGTAAAGCTCAGCGTCAGACAACTGGGGGGAAGCGCTCAGTCGATCCGCCAAAAATCGGCGCTCCAACAGTCGGCCTGCGAGTATAGTGTAAATGCCATCGGCATCCGGTTCCAGCTCCAGCGGCATGATACCCGGCCTATCCGAACCGGGCAGCGCATCGGCCCTCTGGGCGAAGGCAGCTCCCGATTGCATGCAGTGCCTGATATCCCCGGCCTTGCCCAGTTTCAGGCTGGCTACCATTCGATCCCAGGCCCGCTCCGGCCAGCTTGCCCCAGACAAATCGAATGCGGCGCAGATGAGCAGTTGGCGCTGCACTTCAGGCCGCTCCGAATTGATCGAAGGTCATGACCGGACAGTAATCGGTCCGAACACATTGGCCGATCAACATTTGGCCACCTTGCTCGACCCAGGCGTGATAGGCATGCGGCCCATTCCGGTCGATGCGATGCACGGCGACAACCAACCGCGATGACAGGCGTGCGCGCCGCAACATCCATTGCAATGCAACTGCCTTGGGCAGGCATTTGCTCTTACCCGGCAGCCGCATCGCAGCGCGTTCGATCCGTCGGGCGATCGCCAATGCGGTAGCAGCGTCAGCGGAAACCGGACAGCTATTCCCGTCGGCTCCGGCGATCGACCCAAGCGTCGATCGAAAAGTGCGAAGCGGCGCGATACGCACCAAAGCACGCGCCAGTGCCAACCAGGCCATGGCCTGCAAAGTGGCGAGGCGGCTACGCCACACGTTCACTCCAGCCCCCCCGGTCAGCTGTACTCGGCGAAACCTGCGTCAACCAGTCGGTTGGTGAATTGAGCAACAGAACGCCGACAATGATCATGCCCGACATCATAGCTATTGAGCAGCGATTGGACGATAGCATCGGGATCATTGCTGTGGTCAAGCGCCCGCCAGATTGCGAGGCCCGTACCTGCCAGCGAGAAGAATGCGCCTGTATCCGCTTGGACGAGAATTAATTCGCCATCGATCTCGGCGGCAAGATATTTGTCAGGCCGTTTTCGGATGGATGTGCGCATGCAGGATACTATTGTTTAGCCATGCTCAACTTGGGGTGGCTGATTTGCCATTGCTGATCTTGTTATCGCCCGGCGGAAACGCATTTCCGGCGATTGCAGTCAGATCGACCGTCAATTGAACCAATTCCGGGTCAGACCACTGTTCCCGCCGTGTATCACCAAATTCATTTTTACCGGGCATCGTGAGGCTTCCCAAGCGGTCGGTCCGTATCGCGGATCATGCTTAATCATAGGTGAATCGCGAATGAGCGACAACCGCGGCGGCATTTCACTCCACCGATCTTCTGGAGCCGGTCAGAGCCCTGCAGCTTGGAGAATTTGAGAGGTGCGCTCGCAGGCTTTAGCGACTGTTGCCGATTCGCGAGGCCTTGTCAGGCGCCAGAAACGCACCTCGCTTGCTAGTTTGAGCATGATGTCGGCATGAAATCCGTGGTTACCTCGCGCTGCGTGAATGAAGCTGCGATACATGGCTTGCGGCAGCATGTTGAGCTTGGTTGCCCCGGTTACCGGGATCAAAGCGAATTCTTTGCCGATCTCGAGGAAGATCAGGTCGCCGAGCGGCAACACCCTGGTTTCGCTTCGTCTTGCTTGGCCATAGTGCTTGTCGGGTACGGTTGCGACCGGGCCCAAGGGTGCCACCGCGAGCTGCTTCAATGCATCGCTCCACAGTTTCATGGGCCGCTTGTCGGGCAGGCAGACTGGCGGGCTTCCCTGAACAGGAAGCACGATCAGTGTGTCGTCGCAGACGTGATCGTAGCCATAGTCGATCAATCCCGCCGCCAGCGTCGATTTCCCGCCTCCGGAATCGGCGGTGAAGGCGATCACGCGGTCATTGCGCGAGACTGAAGAGGCATGGAGGGGGACAAGTCCATTGTACCATGCGACCGCGCCATAGACTGTGCCCCATAAATAGAGCTCGAATTCGCCGCGCAGCGCCTCATCGGGCAATTCGACAATGACCCCGCCATCCTTGCGATAGTGGAAGCGGATGCCTCCGGGGGTCTCGAACCAGAAGCGATCGCGCGCCATGCAGAGATGGCCGTCCCGATATATAAGCTCTCCCTCGATGTCGGGGACTGGCAATATCTGTACCGCCATGGCCTGCCTTAGCCCGGCGTTCGCTGCCTCAATTTTGTCGACCGGATCTTCCGCCATCGGTCTGTAGTAGAGGCATTCCCGCAGGCCGAAAAGTGCGGCGCGATGTACCTACGCTTGCAGACCGACCGGCAGCACGGTAGAATCCCATTACGTGCACGAAAGGGTATCCAAATTGAGGTCGATAGCCTGCAGATTTGCGCTGACTTCAGCTGCCGTCGCCATGGCGCTGGCACCGCTCGTCGCTGAAGCCAATACGCGTGCGGATGCCAGTCCGGTCTATTATGTCGCCGCGCCAAATGCCCAGCCTGAGTTGCAGAGTGCACCGGAACGCAAGAAGCGCAAAGCCGGTTTGATCTCCGGAGAGGATCTGAGTTCGGTCCTGCTTCTGGCCGGGGGGTTTGGATTGGCATTCGGCCTGATCCTGGCGGGTGGCTCATCGAGCGGTGGCAACACTCCGAACCAGTCCAACGGTGCCAACTAGCGCCAGGTCCCAACTGACGCTGCTGCTCTGTACCGCCGTGCTGTTCGGCGGTGGAGGTGTCGCCTACGGATTGATGAACCTTGCGGTTCAATTGGTTGCCCTGGTCATCCTTGCGGTAAACCGGGAAGCATTCACCGCATTCTGGATCAATGCGCCGCGGCCACTGGCGGTGCTCGTGGCGCTGTCGATCGCGATACCCCTGGCGCAGCTCGTTCCGCTTCCTCCCGATTGGTGGCAGGCCTTGCCCGGACGCGAACTGGCCGCGGAAGCGCGCAGTGCGATCGGCGCAAACGGATGGTATGGCGCTTCACTCGACCGCAACCGCACCTTGGTAGCGCTGAGCGGCTTGATTGCACCGATGTGCGTGCTGGTCCTGGCCTGGCGCTTGTCCCAACAAGATTTGGAGCGAGCAGGACTGGTTCTTGTCGCCCTTGCGCTGGCCAACTTTCTGATCGGCGTTCCGCAAGTCCTTTCCAACGGTGCGACAGCGATCCCTTATCCGGAAAACCTGATGCCGGGCGTGCTGTTCGGAACTTTTGCAAACCGCAATTCGACTGCGATCTTCCTCGTCGCCTGTCTCGCCTTGCTAGCGCTGCCATTGGGACGGGCGGGAACGAGCGATCAGCGAGCTATCCGGTTGGTAGTTGGATCCTTGTTGATCGTGGCGATCGTTCTTACCCGCTCGCGCAGCGCAATGGTGCTGACCACGCTGCCACTTGGGCTGATCGCCTACCAGCAATACTCGCAGTCACAGTGGAGCTTCGCGACCGGATGGAAACGCCCGGCATTCGTGTTGATCGGCGCGGCTGCGGTATTGGGAGCACTCGCGGTTGCGGTGCCCAACACACGAATCGCGAATAGCTTGGCGCGGTTTTCTGCAGAGCAGGACGCACGAACATACATTTGGGAAGATGCGACCTTTGCAGCCCAGCGATATTGGCCGGTTGGCGCGGGAATGGGCACATTTGATGAAGTTTTCCAGGCTGACGAAGCGCTCGAAAACCTGACCCTACGCCGCGCTGGCCGCGCGCATAATGATTATCTGGAAGTCGCGATTGAGGCCGGTTTGCCGGGCATTGCGCTGGTCGCTGCATGGTTGGCCTTGATCGGCTGGCTGACGCTCGTGGCGCGATCCAGCCCGCACCGGCGAGCCGCATGGACAGGATCGACCATTCTCGCAACTTTCGCGCTGCAATCTATCACAGATTACCCGCTTCGCTCACAGGCCCTCTTATGCGTCGCTGCTTTCGCGCTCGCATTGCTGGTGAGAAGTGCCCACCCGGATCGCGAGCGGCAGCAATGATCCGCTGGGTTTGGCCACTTCTTATGCTGGCGGCCGGCATCGTTGTCACGATGGTTCAGGTCGATCGACAGTCGCGCCGTTCACCCGAAATTGCGGCCTTTGCACCCGAAGCGGTGCGCGGCTTTGGCCAGTACCATGTCGCAGCTGGCTTGCTGCACGATGGAGAGATTGGGCCGGGGGTTGAGGCAGCGCGCAAATTGGTCGCTGCCCGTCCAATGCCGGCCGAAAACCTGCGCCTCTACGCCCAAGCGCAGCTGCTTGCCGGAAATCAACAGCAAGCCGCCGTGGCATTCCAGCAGGCAGCTCGCCACGGTTGGCGCGATGCGATCGCGCAGGAAGTGCAGCTACGGCTGGCGCTGGCGGCTGACGATCATGCGGAAGCCGCACGCCGATTAGCGGCCTTGTGGGCTACGACTGGCGAAAGCGTGAAACTTGTGGAGCTGTCCTCGCTGACCCTGGCCGATGACGAAAGCCGGGAGGCCTTTGCCCAAATTCTGGCTGACTCACCGCGCTGGAACCGGCGGTTTCTCTATATTGGGTCGCATTCGCTGTCGCCTGAACAATTCCGCCAAGTGCTGGAAGTGGCAATCGCGCGCGGTGCGTCCTTCAATTGCCAGGATGGGCGGTCAGCAAATCGAGAAAACTGTCGTCTTTCGCCAGTCAATCCGGATCAAGCCGCGCGGTAGCCATACCTGCGATCGATACCAAGATCACACATACCCAGCCCTGCGAATGAACACAGCACGAGAACCCTTGCTTCGCGCTGTATTGCGCGGCAGTGTCGCGGCTCTGTTTCCGGGAGGGGAAATTTCATGCACCGCTTTATGTCCGCGATTTTATTGGCAATCGCTTTCCTGTCACCGGTGCAAGCATCTACACCCAAAGAAGAGCTGATGGTCCCAACCGAGGGTGCGCGCCATTACGTGATCAGCTCGATTGCCAGCAAGACCGGCGATATCTGGTCGTGGGAATTGCCGGACGGACGGATCGCCTATCGCATGTCGATGTCCCTGCGCGGCTGGATCACCGAGACAGACCAAGTCGTCACACTTGATGCCAACGCACGTCCCATCGCCATTTCAGTGCGTGGGTTCACCGATGAAGGCGATGCGACCGAAAATTTCTCGGTCGATGCCAATGGCGTGGCGCATTGGACCACCTCGGTCGATGCGGGTTCGGCACAATTGGGGGGCAAGGTCTATAATTCCTATGGCGGACCGTGGCTGGCGCAAGAGCTGGATGTGGCCTTGCTGGTTGCTGCGGGTGATGCCGGGATCGATCTCTTGCCTGGAGGCCACGCCAGCATCTCGATTGGCGAAGCGGTGGAAATCGAAGGCCCCGACGGGCCCGTCGCGGTCAAGCTAGCCTTCATCAATGGATATGGCTTCGCGCCCAGCCCCGTCTGGCTCGACGATCAGGACCGGTTTTTCGGCAGGGTGGGAATCATATCATTTCTTCCCGCCGGCTTCGAAGGCAAGGCTGTCGAACTCAAGCAAATCCAGGATCGCGAGACCGCCAA
>SBHJ01000217.1 GCA_006226465.1 Alphaproteobacteria bacterium
TCGCCGCCGGGGAGCGGTTCCGTCGCGGTCCAGCTGCCGTCGCCGAACCCGCCCAGCTTCTGCAGCGCATGTTCGGCCAGCTTGCGGTAGGTGGTCAGCTTGCCGCCAAAGATCGAAAGGATCGGTGCGCCGCCATCGCGATCCAGGTCGAAGACATAGTCGCGCGTGACGGTGGAATTATCGGTCTTGTGATCGTCGTAGAGCGGGCGCACACCAGAATAGTTCCACACCGCCTGATCGGGCGAGACGGGCACGCGCAGATATTCGTTTACCGCATCGCAGATATAGGCCTTCTCTTCGTCCGAGATCTGCACATCGCTCGGATCGCCGGTGAAGAGGACATCGGTGGTGCCGACCAGCGTGAAGTCACGCTCATAGGGGATCGCAAAGACGATCCGGTTATCCCGGTTCTGGAAGATATAGGCGTGGCGACCTTCGAACAGTTTAGGGAAGACTAGGTGGCTGCCCTTGACCAGCCGCAAGTTCTGGTGCGCCTCGCTGGGCATTGCGCGATTGAGCACCCTGTCGACCCATGGGCCGGTAGCATTGATCACGGTGCGCGCCTGGATTTGTGCTTCGCTCGCAGCGCTCCGCAAGGTGGCGGTCCAGTTCATGCTGCCACGTTCGAGCGCCACGCATTCGGTGCGGGTGCTGATTTCTGCCCCGCGATCGCGCGCATCGATGCAATTGAGCGTGACCAATCGCGCATCGTCGGCCCAGCAATCCGAATATTCGAAGCCCCTGACCAGCCGATCCTGCAGGATTTGCCCGTGCGGAGGATCGCGCAGGTTCAGGGAGCTAGTGCCGGGCAGCAATTTTCGCCCGCCGAGGTTGTCGTACAGAAATAGCCCCAGCCGCAGCATCCATTTGGGCCGCAGCCCTTCATCATGTGGCAGGACGAAGCGCAGTGGACGGATGATGTGCGGCGCTATCCTGAGCAGCCGCTCGCGTTCGACCAGGCTTTCATGCACCAGCCGGAATTCGAAATGTTCAAGATAGCGCAGGCCCCCGTGGACCAGCTTGGTTGAAGCGCTGGAGGTGTGTGCCGCGAGATCGTCTTTCTCGACCAGCAAGACCTTCGCCCCGCGCCCGGCGGCATCGCGGGCAATACCGGCACCGTTGATTCCGCCGCCGATGATCAGGAGGTCGTAAGTCTCGTCCATTGCGGCAAGGCATGGCGTGGAAGCGCAGCTTTGGCTAGGGGCGCTTTATGAGCGATGCCAAAAAACCTGCACCACACGGTTGGATCGTGCTCGACAAGCCGCGCGGGCTGGGCTCGACGCAGGCAGTCGGCGCGGTCAAACGCATGCTGCGGCAGGGCGGCTATGCCAAGACCAAGGTTGGCCATGGCGGCACGCTCGATCCGCTGGCCGAAGGGGTATTGCCGATCGCGCTGGGCGAGGCGACCAAGCTGTGCGGTCGAATGCTGGACGCGAGCAAGATCTACGAGTTCACGATTCAGTTTGGCGAGGAGACTGACACGCTCGATATGGAAGGTGAGGTCGTTTCCACCAGTGATGCACGTCCGACGCCTGCTGAAGTAGAAGCGATCCTGTCGCATTTCACTGGGCCGATCGAACAAGCGCCGCCTGCCTATTCGGCGATCAAGATCGACGGTAAGCGCGCCTATGACCGCGCGCGCGCAGGTGAAGATGTCGAGGTTCCCGTCCGCCGCGTGACTATCTATGACATCGAATATCGGGGTGAAGGCGAGGAGATGGATGGCTCACGCTCGGCAACGCTGCGCGCCCATGTTTCCAAAGGGACCTATATCCGCAGCCTCGCTCGCGACATCGCGTATGCGCTGGGAACTGTCGGTCACGTCACCTATTTGCGCCGCGCCAAGGCGGGCCCGTTCCACCAAGATCAGGCGATTTCGCTGGACAAACTGGGCGAAATCGGTAAGGGCGCGCCACTTCAAGACCTACTCCTGCCGCTCGAGGCAGGGCTGGACGACATCCCGGCCCTTAAACTCGATTCCGTTAGCGCGCAGGCGGTCCGCCAGGGCCGGGTGCTTACGGAAATGCCCCAAACCGATGGGCTCTATTGCGCAATGCTGGATAATGATCCCGTGGCGTTGATGGAACTCAGTGGTGGGACGGCAAAGGTCGTCAGGGGTTTCAACCTACCCGATGTCGCAGAGTAAGAGAGAAAAGACATGTCGGTTACCGCCGAAAAGAAGCAAGAGATCATCAAGGACAACGCCCGCGACAATAACGACACGGGCAGCCCTGAAGTACAGGTCGCGATCCTCACAGAGCGTATCCGCAACCTGACCGAACATTTCAAGGGTCACCACAAGGACAACCATTCGCGTCGTGGCCTGCTGATGATGGTCAACAAGCGTCGCAGCCTGCTCGCCTATCTCAAGAAGAAGGATGTAGAGCGCTACAACGCCCTGATCGCGAAGCTGGGTCTTCGTAAGTAAGAAATTTGCGGAGCGGCCCCATTGCGGGCCGCTTCGTTTATCCGGTTACCTTCACAATTCGGTGGAGGGGCCTTGGGGCTAAGACAGGCCCCACACCGGACCGGGACGGAATCCCCGGAATTTGTAGGCCCCGCGCGGCAATATGGCCTCGTGGGTTCGTAAAGGAAAATCAATGTTCGACACGAAAACCGTATCGCTGGAGTGGGGCGGAAAAACCCTCACTCTGGAAACAGGCCGTATCGCCCGTCAGGCTGACGGTGCCGTTCTGGCTACCTATGGCGAAACCGTGGTGCTGTGCGCCGTGACCGCCGCCAAGAGCGTCAAGGAAGGGCAGGACTTCTTCCCGCTGACCGTTCACTATCAGGAAAAATTCTCCTCCGCCGGCCGGATTCCGGGCGGCTTCTTCAAACGCGAACGTGGCGCGACCGAAAAGGAAACGTTGACCAGTCGCCTGATCGACCGCCCTGTGCGCCCGCTGTTCCCTGAAGGTTTCTATAACGAAATCAACGTCATCGCCCAGGTGTTCTCCTATGATGGCGAGTGCGAGCCCGATGTTCTGGCGATGATCGCCGCTTCGGCTGCGCTGACCATTTCGGGCGTGCCCTTCATGGGCCCGATCGGTGCTTGCCGCGTCGGCTTTGCCAATGGCGAATACATCCTCAACCCCAAGCAGAACACCGCGCTCGCCGAAGACGGCCGCCTCGATCTGATTGTCGCTGCAACGCAAGATGCGGTGATGATGGTTGAATCCGAAGCCAAGGAACTGACCGAGGAAGAAATGCTCGGCGCGGTCATGTTTGCACACGACGAATGCCGCAAGGTTGCAGGCGCGATCATCGAGCTGGCCGAAAAGGCTGCCAAGGATCCGTGGGAAATCGACCTTTCGGATAATACCGCCGAGCTCAAGGCTTCGATCAAGGGCATGATCGGCAAGGATATTGCCGCCGCCTACAAGCTGACCAACAAATCAGCCCGTTCGGACGCGCTCAACGCCGCTCGTGACAAGGTCAAGGCGCATTTCGAAGCCGAAGGCGTCGATGGCCAGACCATGATGACCGCAATCAAGCTGACCAAGAAGCTCGAAGCGGAAATCGTCCGCGGCGCGATCATCAAGGACGGCACCCGCATCGACGGCCGCAAGCTTGACCAGGTTCGCCCGATCGAAGCGATGGTCGGCGTGCTGCCGCGCACGCACGGCTCTTCGCTCTTCACACGTGGTGAGACTCAGGCGATCTGCTCGACCACGCTCGGCACCAAGGATGCCGAGCAGATGATCGACGGTCTCGAAGGCCTGACTTACGAGCGCTTCATGCTGCACTACAACTTCCCGCCCTATTCGGTCGGTGAAGTCGGCCGTTTCGGCGCTCCGTCGCGTCGCGATACCGGCCATGGCAAGTTGGCCTGGCGCGCGCTGCACAATGTGCTGCCGAGCCACGAGGACTTCCCCTACACGATCCGCGTTCTGTCGGACATCACCGAATCGAACGGCTCGAGCTCGATGGCGACCGTGTGCGGCGGCTGCCTCAGCATGATGGACGCGGGCGTTCCGATCGCACGCCCGGTTTCGGGCATTGCGATGGGCCTGATCCTTGAAGGCAAGGACTTTGCCGTCCTTTCCGACATCCTGGGTGATGAAGATCACCTGGGCGATATGGACTTCAAGGTGGCGGGTACCGAAGCGGGTATCACCAGCCTGCAGATGGACATCAAGATCGCCGGCATCACCAAGGAGATCATGGAGCAGGCATTGGCACAGGCCAAGGCCGGCCTCACGCATATCCGCGGCGAAATGACCAAGGCGCTGGGTTCGGCTCGCACTGAGCTTTCGGCCCATGCTCCGCGCATCGAGACGATGCAGATCGACAAGGCCAAGATCCGCGACGTCATCGGCACCGGCGGCAAGGTGATCCGCGAGATCGTTGCCGAAACCGGCGCCAAGGTCGATATCGATGACGAGGGCGTGATCAAGATTTCGTCGTCGGACCTCAGCCAGATCGAAGCTGCCAGGAAGTGGATCCAGGGCATCGTCGAAGAGCCCGAAGTCGGCAAGATCTATCAGGGCAAGGTGGTCAACATCGTCGATTTCGGCGCATTCGTGAACTTCATGGGTGGCAAGGACGGCCTCGTCCACGTTTCCGAAATGAAGAACGAGCGCGTCGAAAAGCCGACCGATGTCGTTTCCGAAGGTATGGACGTGAAGGTCAAGGTGCTCGAGATCGACAATCGCGGCAAGGTCCGCCTGTCGATGCGCGTGGTTGACCAGGAAACCGGCGAAGAGCTCGAGGACACCCGCCCGCCGCGCGAACCGCGTGAACCGCGGGGCGACCGTAACGACCGTGGCGATCGTCGTGGCCCGCGTGGCAATCGCGACCGTGGCCGTGGCGGCGACCGTGGTGGTCGTCGCGATCGGCCCGAACGTGGTGACGACGGCGCCAATGAATCCGGGGGCCCGGCGCACGTTCCGGACTTCCTGAAGGACTGATCCGTCCATAGACTAATTTGAAGGGGCCGTGGGTTCGCCTGCGGCCCCTTTTGTTTTGGAGAGGCCAAATGCTTCCGCGCGAAGAGATTGCTACAGCCCAGATTCCCGGTGGCGACCGGCTGACGCTGGTCAGCCACGGCCGCGATTTCATCATCATGCTTGGGCGTGACGAGTTGATGGGCACGCGCATGCAGTTCAGCGAGGAACAGCTGGCGGTGCTGACGCTCGAGCGTATTTTTGTGCCCGCTCCGCGCGTGCTGGTGGGCGGCTATGGCATGGGATTCACCTTTCGCGCGGCGTTGGCCAAGCTTGCCGGGCGCGGCAAGGTCGTGGTGGCCGAGGTAGTCCCTGAAATCCTCGATTGGGCACGCGGGCCGTTGGCGCATCTGACCGGAGACACGCTGGATAATCCAGCGGGTGAAGTGGTGCTTTGCGATGTCGCCGCGCTGATCGACGATGCCAATGACGAGACCTGCGACAAGTTCGACGCGATCCTGCTCGATGTCGATAATGGCCCGGACGGCATCGTGCGCGAGGGGAACGATCGGCTTTACACCCGCACCGGGCTTGCCAAGGCGAAGGATGCGCTGAAACCTGGCGGCGTGCTGGCGGTGTGGTCAGCGGCGCAAGATCACAAGTTCACGCGCCGCCTGAAGGATGCGGGTTTTGACGTCGAAGTGCGCGAGGTGCGGGCGCGGCCCAACAACAAGGGGCCACGCCACACCATCTGGTTTGCAAAGAAGGTCTAAGCTTTAGGCGGCAACAACCGGCTTCAGGCGCGGCATGCCCATGAAATCGCGCTTGCCCAGCGGCACGCCCTTCATCCGCAGGATGTCGTAAAAGGTTGTAGCGTGGAAATAGACGTTCGGCTGGCTGAAGCTGAGCAGGAAATTCGCTGCTGTTCCTTCCATCAGACGCTTGCCGCCAAGCACAAATCCGACCGTATTGCCTGCAACCGCTTCGAGTTGCTCGGGCGTGACCGCGGCGAGTTCGCTCTGCGTCTTGGCGACCATGGCGCGCATTGCATCCCAGCTTTGCGGCAGCTCGGTGAAATCGGGTGAGAATTCACCGGTCGGCAACAGGCTGATGACAAAGGCCGAATGGACCCAGCAGCTGCGGATATGCCAGGGCAGGTTCCACATGTCGTCCGCCAGTCGGCATCCCATCATTTCTTCTTCGGAAATGCCGTGCTCCTTGGCGAAGGCTTCGCCTTTATCGATCATGCCGGGCAGGGCGCCGATCATTTGCT
Organism: Alphaproteobacteria bacterium; assembly: GCA_006226465.1. Lineage (GTDB taxonomy): Bacteria > Pseudomonadota > Alphaproteobacteria > Sphingomonadales > Sphingomonadaceae > Erythrobacter. The sequence goes on from SBHJ01000217.1 coordinate 6,160, forward strand.
GGCAGTTGGGGACGAAGGCTTCGTAAAGCGAAAGCGACATGTGTGATTCCTTTGATGGGGAGACGATGGGGCAAGGCTAAGCACTTTGGTTGCGATTAGCAACTCAAATTGGTACTCCCAAGCCTTGCCAGCGACTGGAGCCATCTAAGCCGCCTGCAAAGTGTGGACCACGACCAAAGGGGGATGGCGATGCCAATAAATAAATGCACTCTCACCGTAATTCCAACAGCTGTATTGGATTGCTTCGTCGCTTCGCTCCTCGCAATGACGGTGAGTTTTTGTTTCGCAGGATCCCGGCCTGCGCCGGGACGAATTGTTGTTTGTTGAGCTGGGTTCCCGCGTTCGCGGGAATGACGAAGAGGAGAGCGCGGCCTGCTTTCCTACTGGCATGACCAAGCGCTAGGCTTGTCACCATGTCCTCACTCGTCAGCCACAATGAGAACGCACAAAAACCACACACCCTGCGTCGAAAGGTCACACTTTGCCCGCCGCACAGTCACACTTCCGCTCAACTTGCTCACACTTCCACCCGCCAGAGTGACACTTTGCGGCAAAGGGTGACACTATTGCGCCCTACAATCACACAATCGCGCTTTTTTGCCTTTGGACCGTGTTCCATGTGTTCCATCCAGTAGGATTTGTTGGTTTGCTGTTACTTGACTCTTCCCCACCCCCCGCACTATCGCGCGCACCGCATCCGGGGCGCAGTTCGCCCTTTCATCCACATCCCGTAGTCGAGTCCTGTCGAAGGACTGCGAGGATCACCTTGGCAGGTGAGGACGCGTAAGCATGGCCAATGTAACCGTGATCGGCGCCCAATGGGGCGACGAGGGCAAGGGCAAGATCGTCGACTGGTTGGCGAGCCGGGCCGATGCCGTGGTTCGCTTCCAGGGCGGCCACAATGCCGGGCACACGCTGGTGGTAGGCAACACCACCTACAAGCTCAGCCTGCTGCCCAGCGGCATCGTCACCGGAACGCTCAGCATTATCGGCAATGGCGTGGTGCTCGATCCGTGGCACCTCAAGTCCGAGATCGAGAAGCTCGAAGGGCAGGGGGTCGAGATCACGACCGAGAATTTTGCGATCGCCGACAACTGCCCGCTGATCCTGCCGATCCACCGCGACCTCGATGCCTTGCGCGAGACGGCGGCGGGCAGCGGCAAGATCGGCACCACCGGGCGCGGGATCGGACCCGCTTACGAGGACAAGGTTGGTCGCCGCGCGATCCGTGTGTGCGACCTGGCGCATCTCGACAGCTTGGAACCGCAGCTGGACCGGTTGTGTGCACATCACGATGCGCTGAGGGCAGGGTTTGGCGAGCCGCCGGTTGATCGCGAGCGGCTGCTGGGTGATCTGCGTGAGATT
>SBHJ01000309.1 GCA_006226465.1 Alphaproteobacteria bacterium
CAAACACATACCTCACGCATTGGCTGCAATTGCGCTTTTCGCCTCAGCTCCTTCCATGGCGCAGGACGCACCCGCTCCCAAGCCCGAAGCCGAAACGCTGGGTCTCAACCATATCGGCTTGGCAGTGAGCGATCTTGAGGCGAGCGCGAGCTTCTTTATCGACACGCTGGGTTGGAGGCGCGCCGGTGGCGATCCGGACTACCCGGCAATCTTCGTCGCAAACGACGAGATGTTCGTGACCTTGTGGCGTGTGACCGACCCCGAAACTGCGGTGAAGTTTGACCGCAAGAACAATGTCGGCCTGCATCACATGGCGATCACGGTGCGCGACCTGACGACCCTGCACGAACTCCACAGACGATTTCTCGAGCATCCGCGCGTTGAAATCGAATTCGCGCCCGAATTTCTCGGAAATGGCCCCACCACGCACATGATGATCCGTGAGCCATCCGGCCTGCGGCTCGAATTCATTGTTCCCCGCAGCCGGATGAGTGAGGAAGAGCAGGCATTGCCTAACCCACGGACACGCGACTAGCGCCTTCGCATCCTCACATCGGCGAATTCAGATTGTCCATTCGTGGACCGGCATTCCGGTTCGCTGGTGCTCCAGATAATCGGCCGTCAAACGATGCAAATCGCCATGCTTGTTGAAATGCGCAAGCTGCCATGCCGCTCCGGTCTGACCGGTCGCCAGTCGCATCGCGATGGTAGAAAGGTACTTGTCGATCAGATCATCGGCCATGCCCTGGGCGCGCAGACCTGACTCTGCCAAGGGCATGAGCTGTCGGACAACGTTTGAAGCACGGGGCGTGCCCCCACCCATGGGCCATTCGAGTTCGGCATCGAGGCCGCGCTGGGCGGCGGAATAGAAATTCGACCTTGCCGCTTCGATCGGCAAATCGGCCATCATCTGCTCGATATCGTCTGCAAGAGCATGGACGACACCAAAATAGAATGCGGCATTGGCCATCATGTCGAACGAACTTGGTCCGGCAGGCAAGACGCGCTGTTCAATACGAACATGCGCAGTACCTTGCTCATCGATCCCCACGATCGGGCGCACCCAGCGCCAGATCGTCCCATTGTGCAGTTTGAGGCAGGGAAATCGCTCGATCGGATCGTCTGAGATGAATGGCAACAAGACTGGATAATCATGCAAATTCTCGGTGAAGATCGCAGTTGGATCTACTGCCATGTATGCGCTGCCCAAAGTCACCCTTGGCGGCCCGCCAACGTCACCCAGTGCTTGCTCGAAAACGGGGATCCGGGTCTCGTGCCACAGAGGCTTGCCAAACAGGAAGGGCGAATTAGCCGAAATTGCAACCAGCGGCGCGCACAGCATGATCGAGGCGTTGAAATAGCGCCACAGATCTTCGCACGGGACCTGCAGGTGAAGCTGGAACGAGGTGGTCGCAGCTTCGAGCATCACGTCCTTATATGACGCCGTGAAGCGCTGCCCGCCCTGTGTTGGACTCGCGATATCGATGCTGACCGGCGCATCACCACGGGCGCGCTCAGCTTCGCGGTTGAGCGCAGCATAACGATTGGACGGCGTCATCGCTTCAATCGTCAAATCCTCCTCACGCAGTGTCGGGAGTGTGCCGATTGCAATCACCGTATCGACGTCGTCATGGGCATTGGCAGCGCACCGTCGCAAGGTCGCACTCAAATGCTGGTGCATCGCCTCCAGACCGCGCCCGGCGATGGTGCAGACCGGCGCATTTACCTCGATATTGAAAAGCGAGAGCTCCGCAACGACCGAAGGATCACCAAGCCGCTTGAGAAAACTCTGGTTATGGGGCGCCGGAAAGAAATTGTGGTCAATCAACCAGGCTTCGAGCTCGAGTCCGATAACCGGGCCATCTTGCGATAATGCGCCGCGATCTTGGACTGCACGCAATAGCGCGGTTTCGCGGGTCAATTGTTCACGAAACCGCGCAAAATCTGCTGGCGCAAACCCGTCTGATCCAATTTCCTGACCCACGCGTCAGATCCCCGCACCGAAAACTGGGCTACCCCCAATATGCAAATGTTAGCTCAATGGGCCCCGCGAGACTTTGTCTTGGATCAAATTTTGATCGCCCAACCCGATCAGTTCATTCGGTCATGCGGCTGACGGTCCAGACATCGGTGGAATCGTCAACATTCGTGGCGGTCCAAGATCCGTCATCCTTGAGGTCGCTGTATGTGAAGCAAGCCGGCCCATCTTCTCCTTCATTGGTGATGCAGAACTTGCCATCACCCATCGTGTAGGTACCGGCAACACTGGCTCCATCTTCGTTTACACTCACGATAGTGCCATCCTCGGAAGTTGTCTGGGTCAGCTTGGTCCCATCGGTCGAGACTGCCTCGAATGTCCCGATCGTTGATCCACCGTCAAAGGCAGTCGCTGCCGCCTCGGCGGTCACAGTCTCCTCCGGAGCTTCGGTTTCAGCTTGCTCGCTTCCAGAACAGGCGGCGAGGCACAAGGCCAAGCCCAAAGTGATTGCGCGCATGATCAATCCCCCTTGCTTGCGCGACCCACTGGATGTGTAACATCTAAGGTGCAGACAGTCACTTCAACGTGGCCTTAAGGTGATGCCTGCCCTTGATGCGGCAACATCCCCCGAACCTTCATTGAAAGCCAAGTTCGGCAGCAGCAGATTCCTGTAATTGTTTCACCACACGCGGATCTATGCCCAATTCGTGGCCTGCCAATTCCTTTTCACCAAACATGCGCGGGTCTAGCCCAGTCACCTTGCCAAAGACCACCAAGGCTTCAAGATAAGAACCCTCAGCGCTCGCGTGATATTGATCGTAAGCCCAGAGGCTGACCTGGCCGAACGCAATGCCGTCAAATGGATTTGGATCTGCGATCCCCATTGCCATTGCTCGGTTCCAGGCGCCACCGACCGGGATAATATCGTCTATCGCGTCTGAAGAAGCATCGACTTGCTCCATCATCGCTTCGAGGTCTTCTGCCATGGCGGTAATAGGCTGCCCATACCATCGACTTTGCCTGCTCCGAAAAACGAGATCAGCGCGGGACCAGGTCGCCATCAGATAGACTGTCACGTCTGGATTGGATTCGGCAAACAACCGGCCCAGCGATGGTGCATCGCGCATCGTTGTTGACGGATCGCCCGGTCTGGACCGATCCAGTGTGCTGTATTGTTGCAAGACCACGACGTCCCAACTTCCCGCAATCAACTGACGTCGTTCTTTGAAATGAAAGTCTAGGTCCATTCCGCCACGTGTTTCGTGCACAACATCCCATTCTTGCCCGGCTTGCTGCGCAAGGACCTTGAAGATCGCAGGTATCCCGCCAATCTGGCTGTTGGTCAGGTCGCGAACTGTATCCCAACGAAAATGCAATGCCGCCGAACGCTCGCCCTGGGTGAAGCTGTTTCCGACAAAGAGTATCGAACGAGACCCCTGGTGCGCAGCAATTCCGGTACTTTCCAAAGCATCCTGGGCCGGCGCTACGGATGCAATGATAAGCCCGAACGTCGCAGCAAGAGCTTTGAGAATTTTCATGACAGCCCAGCCGCACCTAGCAAGGCACGCGTGCTTGCGTCGAACTCTCCGCCGCCCGCCTCGATATCCTTGGCCATCTTCTTGCCGAGCTCAACCCCGAACTGGTCGAACGGGTTGATCCCCATCAACACGGCATTGGCGAAGGTGCGGTGCTCATGAAAAGCAATCAAGGCGCCGAGCGTTGCTGCATCGAGATCGTCGCACAGCATGGTCGCGCTGGGACGATCGCCGGGGAAGGCGCGCGCCGGATCCTTGCTATCAGATGCCATGTTGCCACCAGCCATCAATGCTGCACCCTGGGCAAAGCAATTGGTCAGCAGGATTGCATGGTGTGCGGGATCGAGACCGTCGCCCGGGGCAATGCTTGCGATGAAATCGACCGGCACCAGATGGGTTCCTTGATGTAACAGCTGGAACACGGCGTGCTGGGCATCGGTCCCCACTCCGCCCCAAGTAATCGGCGCCGTCGGTCCATCCACGGGATCGCCGTCTGATGTGACCCGCTTGCCGTTGCTCTCCATCTCGAGCTGCTGGAGATAATCGGGAAACAGCGAAAGTCGCTCGTCATAGGCGAAAACCGCCCGCGTCTGGCAATTACGGAGCCGGAGGTAATACTGGTCGGCAAAGGCGGCACGCAGGCACAGATTGTCGCGCCCGTTTGTGTCGCGGAAATGCTCGTCCACCGCCCGCGCTCCGGCCAGCATGGCGGCAAACTCGTCCCAACCCACCGCCAGCGCGACCGGGAAGCCGATCGAAGACCAAAGCGAATAGCGCCCGCCGACGCTTTCAGCAAAAGGCAGGATGCGGGTTTCGTCGACTCCCCACTCCACCGCCTTTTCCGGCGAAGCGGTGAGCGCCACCACCCGGCCCGAAGGATCGGACACGCCGTTCTCGCTGAGCCATTTGAGCGCGCTTTCAGCGTTGGTCATGGTCTCGATCGTGGTGAAGGTCTTGCTCGCTACCGCGATCAGTGTCGTTGCCGGGTCACAGGCGGCAAAGGCCTGCTCCAGTGCACAGCCGTCAATGTTCGAGACAACATGGACATCGACCAATGCCAGGTCGCGGGTCAATGCATCGATTGCCAGCGCTGGGCCAAGCGCCGACCCACCGATCCCGATATGGATCAGGTGGTTCACCTCGCCCAAGGCGCTCTGGTGGATCGCCTCAACCAGCAAACGCATGCGGGTATGCAGCGCCCCTGCCTCTTCGACATCGGCATCGGCGCCGATCCCTCGTTCGGCCGTATGCGTCGCTGCGCGATTCTCGGTCACATTGATACGCGCACCCGATAGCAGCGCCGCACGCTGGCCGGCAAAATCGCAGGCATCGGCAAGCGCCTCGAACCCGTCGAGCAGATCGCCTGAAAGATGGGTCTTCGACCAATCTAACAGGATACCGCTGCTGCCTTCCTCGGTCGGCCATTCGATCCGGCCCGACAATGCTGCAACACGCCCTGCATCGGCGAACAACTGCGCCAATGTTTGCTGAGGCAGGGCAGCAAGCCGATCCAATGCAGCGCGGACCATATCAGACATCGTGAAAACCCTTCCTTGGTGCTCAACTCGCGACTAGGGACACAAGCCATGGATTTAAAGAGCGAAGATACGATTGCATCCGGGCAAACGGCAAAGAAGCAGGATGAAAGCTGGGGCAGCCTCGCAACATTCATCGTGAAACTTGCGATTATCGTCCTGATTTTTCGCAGCTTCATCTTTTCGCCGTTCTCGATCCCCAGCGAGAGCATGCTGCCACGCCTGTGGAATGGCGACTATCTGCTCGCCGCGAAGTGGCCCTATGGATTCTCGCGGTATTCGTTGCCGTTTAACCTCCCGCTGATCCCGGAGCGGGTGATGGCAGGCCAACCTGAACGCGGTGACATCGTGATCTTCAAGCACCCGGTCGATGGCACCGATTACATCAAACGCGTGATCGGCCTTCCCGGCGACACGATCGAAATGCGCGACGGGCAGGTTATCCTGAACAGTACGCCGATTCCCAAGCAACGGATCGCGGATTTCGTTATCCCGGTTTCGCCCAACACCGATTGCGCATGGGCCGCCGTGAGGGAAGACGATGGTAATGGCGGGTCGGAATGCCGATATGCCCGGTTTCGCGAGACCTTGCCATCGGGCAAGACCTATGACGTGCTCGATTTCGGATCGACCAGTGCCGACAATTACGGCCCGATTATCGTGCCCGATGGTCGCATGTTCGTGATGGGCGACAATCGCGACAATTCGCAGGACAGTCGCTTTCCGGCTGCTCCCGCGGGCGGGGTCGGCCTCGTCCCACAAGACAATCTGGTCGGCCGCGCAACGGTGATGATGTTTTCTACCGATGGTAGTGCCGAATGGGTCCTGCCCTGGACCTGGTTCAGCGCCGCACGTTGGGGGCGAATTGGAGACGGGCTGTGAGCGGGCTCGAACCGGAAACCGTGGAATGGCTATCCACCCTGGGTATCGAGCCGCTGGATCACCATCTGTGGCTCGAAGCCCTGACCCATGGCAGCCATGGCAGCGAGATGGATTATCAGCGGCTGGAGTTCCTGGGCGATCGCGTGCTTGGTCTGGCGATTGCTGAATGGCTTTATGAATTAACCTATGCTGCCGAGGGCAAACTGTCACAGCGGCTCAATGCGCTGGTCAGCCGTGGTACCTGCGCCGAACTGGCGCGGCGGATCGGCCTTCCCGAACATATCCGGATGGGCAAGCAGGCGCGCGACGATGGCGGGGCGGATTCGACCAATATCCTGGGCGATGTGATGGAGGCACTGCTGGGCGCCAGCTTCCGCGAGCGCGGTTTCGAGCCAACGCGCGAACTGATCCGCAACATCTGGACGAGCGAAGTCAAGGGCGATGTCGGCCAGTCCAAACATCCCAAGAGCGCGCTGCAGGAATGGGCCGCTGGCAACCAGCGCAAGCCGCCCGAATATGCTTTGGTCGAGCGCAGCGGGCCCGACCATGCAGCACGATTCACGGTGCGTGTGCGCATTCACAAGGTGGGTGAGGCGCAGGCCACCGCCACCAGCAAGCAAGAGGCCGAAACGCTGGCGGCCAAATCATTCTTGGAGCAATTCGGGTGACACCTGAAACACAGACAAAATGCGGTGTTGTCGCCGTGATTGGGGCACCCAATGCCGGAAAATCGACGCTGGTGAACCAGCTGGTCGGGCAAAAGGTCGCGATCACCAGCGCCAAGGCGCAGACGACGCGCGCGCGCATGCTGGGGATCGCGCTGCACGATGATGTGCAGATGATCCTGGTCGATACGCCGGGTATATTCGCGCCCAAGCGGCGGCTGGATCGTGCTATGGTCAGCGCCGCCTGGGAGGGCGCCGAAAGCGCCGATGCGGTGTTGTTGCTCGTCGATCCGATCAAGCAGCGACGGCACGAATTGGAGCCCCTGCTCGAAGCCTTGGCGAACCGGCCCGAACGCAAGATCCTGGTGCTCAACAAGGTCGATCGAGCGAAAAAGGAAAAGCTGCTGGAACTGGCGCAGGAGCTGAACGAACGCGCCGACTTTGCCGAGGTCTATTTCGTGTCCGCGCTGACTGGCGATGGCGTGCCGGAAATGAAGGCGGCGCTCGCTGCGCAAATGCCCGAGGGGGTGTGGATGTACCCGGAAGACCAGGTTTCGGATGCGAGCGAACGCCTGCTTGCCGCCGAAATCACCCGCGAACAGCTCTACCAGCAGTTGCATGACGAACTGCCTTACGATTCAGCCGTGCGGCCCGAACTTTACAAGCACCGCCCCGATGGCAGCTTGGAAATTCACCAGCAGATTGTGATCGGGCGTGAGAGCCAGAAGCCGATCGTGCTCGGAAAGGGTGGCTCACGGATCAAGGCGATCGGCGAGGCCGCGCGCAAGGAACTCAGCGAAATCCTGGGGGTGAAGGTCCACCTCTACCTCCACGTCAAGGTCAGCGAGAACTGGGCCGAGGACAAGGAAGTTTTCGAGGAAATGGGCCTAGATTGGGTG
>SBHJ01000030.1 GCA_006226465.1 Alphaproteobacteria bacterium
GCCGCACCTCCTTCGGAGAGGATATGCGGCACCGCCGCCAGCGTCAGCACGTTGTTGACCATCGTTGGCTTGCCGAACAACCCTTCGAGTGCGGGCAGCGGCGGCTTGGCGCGCACTTCGCCGCGCTTGCCCTCGAGCGAGTTCAAGAGCGAAGTCTCCTCGCCGCAAACATAGGCCCCAGCGCCCACGCGCACTTCGATCCGGAAAGGCGCGATGATGTCAGCTGCCAGTTCGATCGCCGCAATCATCTTGGCGATCGCATCGGGATATTCGCTGCGCAGATAAACATAACCCCGGCTCGCGCCGACCGCTTCGGCAGCGATCGCCATGCCCTCAACCAATTGGAATGGATCGCCTTCCATCAGCATCCGGTCGGCAAAGGTTCCGCTGTCACCCTCGTCGGCGTTGCAGACGATGTACTTCGTCGAACCGCTCGCCCGCGCCACCGTCTGCCATTTGATCCCGGCCGGAAATCCCGCCCCGCCGCGCCCGCGCAAGCCCGATTGCGTCACTTCGACAAGGATCCGTTCCGCCCCGATCTGTCGCGCGCGCTTGAGCCCGGCCCAACCGCCACTCGCTTCGTAATCTTCAAGGCTCAAGGGCCGCGTCTTGCCCGCCCGAGCAAAGGTCAGGCGTTGTTGGTTGGTAATGAAGGGATGTTCCGCGATCGGTCCGATGCAGATATCATCCGCACCGCCTGCAAGAATTTCCGTGACGCGATCAGGTGTGACCGGCCCCCAGCCGATCCCGGTAATCTCGACCAGGGGTTCAAGCCAGTGCATACCCCAGCTCGATACCCGTTCGACGCTCGCGCCTGCAGCTACGAAAGCTGCGGCCACTTCGTCGGCCCCGCATGCGCGGGCCAAGGCGTCATCGGATACTCGAACCAAACTCATGCCTGTTCGATCACCTGTTTGAGTGCCGCGCCATCTAGCCTAGCGAACAAGCGGTCACCCACCCTTGCGGCGGGACCGACACTGCATAGGCCGAGGCAATAGACCGTCTTCAACCGGACCCGCTCGCCCGCGACATCCTCAGCATCGGCCATCAGCCCCTCGACCCCGCGCGCCTGGCACGCCTCTGCGCGGCAAACCTGCACTTCAGGGCGAGGATCCGCCACAGCGCTGAAATCGTGATAGAAACTGACCACGCCATGCACTTCGGCGCGGCTCAGGTTGAGCGCATGCGCAATCGCAGCCTCGGCTTCGGTATCTACGCAGCCAAACTCTGCCTGGACATCGTGCAGGATCGGAAGGAGCGCACCCTCTCGCCCTGCATAGCCGGAACAAATCTCTTCAAGGCGCCTAACGCGGTCCATCACTCACCGATCCTATCACCCTTGCCGGTATGGCGCATTGCCTGCTGCGATCAAGCCAGGCCGACGATATGGCCGTTCTCGTCGAGACCAATCTCAAAGGCAACCGGCTTGCGCGACGCCCCCAGCATTAACACGGTTTCGCCGCCAGGAACAATTCGGAAGGTCGGTCAGCCGGACGCAAATTCCCCTCCCCACCTGAGAGAGTTAGTCCGTTGCCAAAGGCTAACAAGCCATGGGGCTTAACCGCATTGGAAGGCGGTCGTGCCAAATATTCTCTGTCACGGCTGCCTGATCGCGCACACAGAATCAGAACTTGTAGCCCAGCTCCACGCCAAAGAGCCTGCAGCGGTGCTGTCAGTCTGGTGCTAACTAGTCCCCCGCAGGGAGAGATTGCATTCAAAACATCCGGCTATGCAGCCCATTTCGTTCAAGCGTAATCGCTTTCATCCAGGCATAATCCGCCAAGCCGTGTAATCTAAAAGGAACATTCGGTTCCTTTGGGCAATTCCCGGCGCGAGATGCGAGCTACCTGCAGCTTCAATGGGCCCGCCGATGCGATCGAAAGCCTATTGCCCAGGCCTGGTGCGCAATTGTCTGTGATCATCATCTCACGCCACCCCTTGCCGGCACTTAGCTGCAACTGGCGTGTAATGTCGAAGTTCGTTTCACCCACCGTCAACGTAACCGCATCGATCGGCGCATTTGCAAGGTTGTAAAGGATTACGAAGTCTCCTTCGCCTTTGCCGTCCTGTTCGATCGCTATGGTAGAGCCCGCATCGAACGTGATCTCACGCGCATCTGCCTGTCGGTCCTTGTCAATCCCGCGCGAGACAATGCCGCCACCTTCCCCGCGCAGGCTCGGCAGGTCTATCCCATCAGCAGATGCCCTGATCCCATTGGAAAGTCGGCCAAGATCGAACCAGATCGCGGACGGTCTTTGGTCAAGATAGTCGCAGGTCTCATCGAGCCGGTTTGGCGATGTCCGATCGGCCAACGACTGACCGTAGCCAAATGGGAATAATGCACGGTCGGACGAATTGACCGGTGCTCCACCGCAATCGGCGGGCCAGCTGAAAGAAAGCCGGCCGCTTGCTTCGCGCTTGCCAAACAGGATGTCGGCAACACCGGCGCCTTCACTGCCTGGCAGCCACGACGCAACGAATGCATCGGACGCATTGATCTCGCGATTCATCCACATTGGGCGACCCGACAGGAAAACGGCAACTGTCGGAATCCCCTTCGCTTGGAATTTGCGCAGGAGGTCAAGACCTTCCTCGTCGGCAAAGACCAGGGTCTTCAGATCTCCTGCGAACTCGGCATATGGCTTTTCGCCAAACACGATAATCGCCACATCAGGCTTGTCCGCAAAGCTGCCATCGGGCGAGATTACGGCATTGCCTTGGGATTGCTCGGCGGCGTCCCTTATCCCTTCCCAGATCGATGTCGTGCCGGGGAAGTCTTCCTTGGTGAATGCCTTTCCAGCTATGTCTTCGCTGCCTTGCCAGGACAGCGTCCAACCACCTGCCGCCCGGACAACACTGTCTGCGGCCCGCCCAGCGACAAGAATGTTCGCCCCGGCCCTGATTGGAAGCACGCCGCTATTCTTGAGGATGACCTGAGATTTCGCCACCGCTTCGCGCGCCAGCGCGCGGTGATCTGTTGAGCCCAGAAGATCGAGTGACCCGCCATGATAGCGGCTCGATGGCTTTTTGGCGTCCGGGCCGAGCAAGCCGGCACGCAATTTCACTTGGAGGACCCGACCGACCGCGCGGTCTACCACCGACATCGGGATCGTGCCGTCCTTGACTTGCCCAACAAGCGATTCCAGAAGCGGCCTCCAGTCTTCGGGCACCATGTAGATGTCCAGTCCAGCCAGCAACGCATGTGGACAATTGGTGACGGTGCAGCCCTTGATCTGGCCATGCCCGTTCCAGTCGCCGACAACCAGTCCGTCGAAACCCAGTTCGCCGCGGAGGTAGTCAGACAACAGCTGCTTGTTGCCGTGCATCTTGACACCGTTGATCGAATTGAAGCTGGCCATCACCACCTGCACCCCGGCGTCAATCGCCACTGGATAGGGCACCGCATGAACCGCCTTGAGCGCTTCTATGTCACCGTTGACATCGCCGGTGTCGATCCCCTGTGCTGTGCCGCCGTCCCCGAAGAAATGCTTGGCCGTTGCAATAACCTTATCCTTGCGGAGAAAGTCCGGAGTGCCCTCTATACCCTGTAGACCCTCTACCAGTGCCCTGCCCAACTGTGCCACCAGTTGCGGGTCTTCGGAATAGCTCTCGTAAGTCCGGCCCCAGCGATCATCGCGAGCCACAGCGACCGTTGGTGAGAAGTTCCAATCGATCCCCGTTACAGCAATCTCCGTCGCCGTAGCCGCCCCGATCCGGCGAACTAGGTCTGCGTCACGGGTGGCGCCAAGCGCTATGTTGTGCGGGAAGATTGTCGCGCCTACCACGTTCGCGTGACCATGCACGGCATCGGTGCCCCACATTGTCGGAATAGCGGGCTCGTCGCCGGGCAGCGGCCGGGTCGAAGCGGTCCACATTTCGTCGGCCAGCCTTAGCCATTCCGATGCGGGGGCAAGCTCGTCGCCATAAGGGCCGCCATCACCACCATTGAGGTAGGAGCCGAACCGGTACCGTTCCATATCTTCGGCAGTGAATGAGTTGATTTGCGGCTGGATCAGCTGAGCAACCTTGCGCTCTAGGCTCATGCGCGAGAGCAGCTCTTGGACTTTTGTGCCATCGGCCACCGGAGCTTCTGCCGAAGCTGTGCGATCGGTAGACGGCAGCGTGGCGCATCCTCCCAGACCGACCGAAAGCGATACGGCCATCAAAACGCACACACCACCCAAACGCATTTTCTTCATCCCTACCGACGTCAATTACATTGATTGAGAACGTTCTCAATCGTAGAGTTACAAGGTCTGAAGCGAAAATCAAGGGCTAGTTTGAGCGGGATAGGGTCGAAAGCAGCACGCAAGCCGCTGCGGAGAACAAGGCAAGAAGCAGGAACAAGCCGCTGAAACCAAAGACAGGAACCAATGCGAGAGTGAAACCGGGTATTATTAGGGATGGAACTGTGTTGGTCAGGTTGAAAAACCCTAGATCCCGCCCTCGGTGCTGAGGTCTCGGCAGGACGCGCAATGTCTGGCTTGCATGGAGCGATAAGAACGTCATAGAGGCGATCCCGAACAGGAAATATCCGCCTAGTGCCAAATCTAGGTTTCCGGCCAGAGCCATGCCCAGCAATCCGCAAGACGATAGGCCTGCGCACACGGCGAGCGGGAGCATTGGCTTCCTGGTTTGATCAGACCATCGGCCAGCCAGTAATGCGATTGGCACCGCCAGGATCAAGACCCCACTGAAGATACGCGCAGCTTCATAGTCTTTGAAATCCGGAGCCAAAGACCGCAACCAGAACAGCAGGAATGCGAACAATGCGGCCTCGGCAATTTGCACCAATAGTCGGGCGAACCACATGCTTCGAATTGAAGGGCCCAGCTTCAGGCGATCAACAAGTTCATTGCTGACCGTTTCGATTGGCCTAGTTAGGTGGGGCAAGCCCCGTGACCGTCCCGCCAGCAAGACTGGCGATACCATCAATACAACGAGCAAGATCACTAGCTGCAGGCGCTGCTCACTATCTGCAAGCCCAGGAAAAGTGATCAGGGTCCCCGAAAGAGCGCCCAAGGCCGGGGCAAATGCCAGAAGCCCGCCAAGCAACCCCTTCTGTGTATCGGGTACACAATCTCCCGCCCACGCCATAAGCGGACCAAGCATCATGTTGAGTCCCAGCTGCCAGGCAATGACATACAGGATCAATTCCTGGGCATCGCGTGCATTGTGCGAAAGCATGAGCAAGATGCTGGACAGTAATAGACCCGCCAGGATCCATGCTCTTCGTCTACCGGTCCGATCACTCAGCCATCCAAACAGGATGTTCGCAAGGCTCGCCGCTACAGCTCCCGCAAAAGTCACATAAGACAATACGGCTACGTCTTCAGTACCGGCTAGTTCGGAAATCCGCACCGGCAAGAGTATTGTGAGGAATGGAACATAGGCGACCGCCCCGCCCGATGCCGCGAGCGCAAGCAGCAACAGAAACCAGAGCGGCTGACGCTCTTCGTCGGCAGCCTTATCCACCGGCCGGTGGTGATGTAGAAGCCCGAACCACCAGGCTGCTTCTGACGTTGATCGGATCGCTAGGTGGGCGCTCCCTTGCCGGGTTGATCAACAATTCCGCTGCGCGCGAAATCGTCGCGGCAATAGGCTGGTCCACTGCCGTCAGCGGCGGCCGTGTGAAACGTACTACTGGTGTGTTGTCGAAACTGATCAATGAAAGGTCGCGCGGCACTTCAAGTTGAAGCTCTCTTGCCACTTCAAGCGTAGCCAGTGCCATCTGATCATTCGAAGCGATAATGGCAGTGGGGCGATTGGCCGAAGTCAGCAATTTGCGCGCAGCAGCCAAGCCCGATTCAAATCCAAAGTCCCCTTGGGCGCAAAGGCCATCGACCTCTAGACCGGCCTTATGCATTGCGCGTGCCCAACCATCCACACGCCAGCCACTGAGGCTGTACTCATCGGGACCCGCAATAAATCCTATACGCGAATGCCCCAAGCCGATGAGGTGCTCGGTCGCCATCGCCGCAGCGCCCTCGTCATCCATCGACATCCTGATGCCCGGCCCCGGTTCGAGCGAGCCGATCCGCGCGAACGGAATATTCTGTTTGGCCAACAGCCCGGTAATCAGGCGATTTTCAGAGTGTGGAGGGGTCAGGATAACGCCGTCAGGTTGCAAAGCGGCAATGGTCGCCGAAAGCTCGCGTTCGACATGGTCGTTATGCGTATCCACGAGTTCGACCATCATGCGATAGCCATGCTCTGCGCAGGTCAACATTCCGCCAAGCAACATCTGGTCAACCCAGTCTGTGCCGCTGCGTTCGCGCCAGTCGGCAATCGTGCGTTCCCGGTCATTCAGTGCCAAAATCAGATAAGAACGCGATCCGCTCATTCGCTGCGCGGCGATTGATGGCACATAGCCGAGCTTATCGATGCTCGCCTGCACCTTCTCCTTCATTGCGGGGCGCACATTGGGCTCATTATTGATGACGCGGCTGACGGTTTGCAGCGACACTCCCGCATCGGCTGCAACATGCTTGATCGTTACGGCCTGGCGACGCCTAGCCATTGGTCAATTGCTCCCGGTCAAATACCACAATCTTCGGCGCTAGCGGATCGTTCCCCGCATTGCCAGACACGAACCCAGTCCACTTCAAAATGCTTGGGAAACCCTTCACTCGAAACGCCACCCAACGCTCGTTCTTCCGGCAAACCCCCTCCGATCGCGAGATTGAGGATTAGGTAGAATGGTTGATTGAACGGAGCGTTGGCTTCGCTTGATCCGGTCGTCGACCAGTCTTCATCTGATTTTTCAGCATAGACAACGCCGTCGAATGTCCAGCGGAACCGGCCAGGCTCCCAGATCACACCAAAATCATGGAAGCCATCCAGCACTTCAGGTCGCGAAACCTCCGTGCTGGTGAGTAAATTCTCAGGCCATTGCCCGCCGAAATGCAATGTGCCGAGTATCGTGTTCTCTCCACCCGTTTCGCACCTGTCACATTCGACACCAAGATTGACCGCTTCGAGGATATCGATCTCGCCAGAGGCCGCCCATGCACCGTAAGTGTCGTTCTCTGGCAGCATCCAAATTGCAGGCCAAACACCCTGCCCTTGTGGCAATCGGGCACGCACCTCGATCCTGCCGTATTTCCAGCTAGCCTTGCCCTTGGTCACCAGCTTGGCAGAGGTAAATGGCTTGGTCGCTTGCGCATCGGGATCGGAAACGTGCGCGCGCATATGCTCGGGCCATGCAGCACCGCTTGCAGTCTCGTGCCTTGCGGTGATGACAAGCTTACCCTCGCCGACATGCAAATTGGCGCTGGCATCGGTGTAACACTGCCGTTCCTCATTCCCGCCACCCCAGCAATCGACAATGCTCGCCCACTTTTCCGGATCGATCGCATTCCCGTCAAATTCATCCGACCAGACGAGCGTCCAACCCTGATTGCCGATATCGCCTGGTCCGAAGCTCGTCGCGGCGCCACAAGCAGAAAGGCAGAGCG
>SBHJ01000264.1 GCA_006226465.1 Alphaproteobacteria bacterium
TTGGCGATATCGTCGGCAATATCACGCAGCAGCTTGACCGGGTCGGCCTTGCCCAGTGAATGGGGAACCGCACGGACCAGCATGGCCGAAGGTCCAAAGCGCTCGATCACCAAGCCGAAACTTGCCAGTCCCTCCGCCGCTTCCTCAAGCCGGTCGCAATCGGGCTCGTCCAGTTCGACAACGTCGGGCACCAATAGAGCCTGCGAACGCGCCACCGCTTCCCCAGCCCCGGCGGCGCGCAGACGTTCCAGCACTAACCGCTCGTGCGCGGCGTGTTGGTCGACCAGGATCAAGCCATCCGCGGTTTCGGCCACGATATAGGTATTGGCGACCTGGCCGCGCGCCACGCCCAGCGGATATCCGGCTGCATCATCTTCCAGCGGCACAGCCTCTTCAGCGCGACCCATCGGTGCGGCTTCGGGTGCCGTCATGACGCCAGCTTCAACTCCGCGCCAAGCGGCCCTTGCCTCACTCACCTGCGCGCGCGGACCGGACCAGTCGCGCCCTTCGAAGATCGAGCGCAGCGCGGGAGCCGGCTCCTGCTGCCAGCGAGACATCGCTGCTGCGTCGGGCATCTGCGCGCTGCGACGATCACCGGTAGCCAGTGCCTGCCTCAGACCCGAAACGATGAAGCCGCGAACGCCGTTCGGATCGCGAAAGCGCACCTCGGTCTTGGCCGGGTGGACATTCACGTCCACCTCTTCTGCGGGCAATTCGAGGAACAGCGCCAGCACCGCATGCCGATCACGTGCCAGCATATCGGCATAGGCCCCGCGCACTGCCCCAACCAGCAGACGGTCCTTCACCGGGCGGCCGTTGACGAACAAATATTGATGATCGGCCACCCCGCGATTGTAGGTTGGCAGGCCTGCGATACCACTCAACCGCATCGCGCCTTCGCCACTCGGACGTTCGAGATCGATCGCGACCGAATTTTCCTTGAGCTCGCGCGCGATCAGGCCAGCGACGCGATCAGCCAAAGCCTCTTCGCCTTGGGTCGCGAAAATCCGCCGGCCACCATGGTCGAGCGAAAAGGCAATTTCCGGCCGGGCCATGGCGAGCCGCCGCACCACATCGAGGCAGGCAGAGTACTCGCTGCGCGCAGAGCGTAAAAATTTCCGTCGTGCCGGGACCTTGCCGAACAGGTTTTCTACCCGCACCCGCGTGCCCGGCGGCAAGGCTGCCGGCCCTTCCTCAACCAGGGCCCCATGATCCACCACACGCCGCCAGCCCTCGGCTGCGTTACGCACCCGGCTCTCGATGGTCAGACGGGCAACGCTGGCAATCGATGGCAGGGCTTCCCCCCTGAAGCCAAGGGTCACGACCTGTTCGATCGCTTCATCGGGCAATTTCGACGTGGCGTGCCGTTCCAACGCCAGCGCCATCTCTTCGCCCGACATGCCGCAACCATCGTCGCTCACCTCGATCCGGCCGAGTCCACCATCTTCAAGCTTCACGTCGATTCGCCGTGCCCCGGCATCGACTGCATTCTCGACCAATTCCTTGAGCGCAGCGGCGGGACGTTCGACTACTTCTCCGGCCGCAATTCGGTTAATCAGGCTTTCGGGAAGGCGGCGAATTTGCGGCATAAGGGGCAGCCTAACGCCTAGGCGGCGCAATTTCGAGGCCACCGGTGGAAAATCCCCTTGCTTTGAACAATATTTTAGCCTTTTGCGAGTGCATTCGCTAAACAGTCGGCTTCCTGACATAACCGGGTCGGAATGGTCGTGATCGCCGCACGGCCAGAACCTGAAACATATGGACTAAACTCTATAATGGGCTTCCTATCCAATCTCCTGAAATTCGGATCGCAGAATATGGCGATCGATCTCGGCACTGCGAACACATTGGTCTATGTGCAGGATCAGGGCATTATCCTCAATGAACCATCTGTCGTCGCCATCGAGACGATTGACGGTTTCAAGCGAGTCAAGGCCGTGGGTGACGATGCCAAGATGATGATGGGGAAAACGCCCGACAGCATCGAAGCGATCCGTCCGTTGCGCGACGGCGTCATCGCCGACATCGAGATCGCCGAACACATGATCAAGCACTTCATCCGCAAGGTGCACGGTAAGCGCAGCTTGTTCCGCTATCCCGAAATCGTGATCTGCGTGCCTTCGGGTGCGACTTCGGTCGAAAAGCGCGCGATCCGCGATGCCGCATCCAACGCCGGCGCTTCGGAAGTTTACCTCATCCTCGAACCGATGGCGGCAGCGATCGGGGCCGATATGCCAGTGACCGAGCCGGTCGGTTCGATGGTGGTTGATATCGGTGGTGGCACGACGGAAGTTGCGGTGCTTTCGCTGCGCGGGCTCGCCTATACCACCTCGGTTCGCACCGGCGGGGACAAGATGGACGAAGCAATCGTCTCCTATGTCCGCAGGCACCACAACCTCCTGATCGGCGAAGCGACCGCTGAACGGATCAAGAAGGATTACGGCATCGCCATGGCTCCCGAAGACGGGATCGGCGAGATCATCACGCTGAAGGGCCGGGATCTCGTCAATGGCGTGCCGAAGGAAATTACCATCAACCAGGCCCATCTGGCAGAGGCCCTGTCCGAACCGATCGGTGCGATCGTGGAGGGCGTTCGGATTGCTCTCGAAAACACCGCGCCCGAGCTCGCGGCGGATATCGTTGACCAGGGTATCGTGCTGACCGGCGGCGGCGCACTGATCCGCCGTCTCGACGAGCACTTGCGCGAAGAAACCGGCCTGCCCGTAAGCATTGCCGAAGATCCGCTTTCCTGTGTCGCACTCGGCACCGGCCGCGCGATGGAAGATCCGATCTATCGCGGCGTGCTGATGACCGCATAAGAAGGAGGGGCAGCTTATGGCGCCGCCTTCCTCCCGGCGCGCGGGCCATTCACGCAAGGCGCAATATTCGGTCTTCACCGGCTATGTGCTGGCGGCGGTGGGTGCAGTCATCGGTGCAGTTCTGCTGGCAATTTCGTTGTGGCGGCCGGCAGCGTTCAGCGACGTGCGGGGAATCGCCGTCGATGCGGTGGAGCCTGTCGGACAAGTCGGCGCAGAAGCGCGTAGCGAAAGCAGCGGCGTGGTCGGGACAATACGCGACTATTTCCGTGCCGGCAGCCAGAACGCGCAACTGCGCAAGGAGAACGAACTTGCGCGGCTCAGGCTCGCTGAGGCCGAGGCCGTTATTCAGGAAAACAAGCGGCTGAAGAAATTGCTCGGCTTGCAGGATCAGGAACTTGCTCCCGTCGTGGTAACCCGACTGGTTGGGTCCACCGCTTCAAGCACACGCCGCTTTGCATATATCGGTGCCGGACGCCTGGATGGTGTCCGCGTCGGCATGCCCGTAAGGTCTCCGCGAGGTATTGTAGGGCGGGTTCTGGAGGTCTCCAGCAACACCTCGCGCGTACTGCTTCTGACCGACAGTGAAAGCGTGCTCCCTGTTCGCAGCGCCCGGGACGATACCGTGGCATTCGCCGAAGGGCGCGGCAACGGCCAGCTTCGCATCCGCCTGGTGAACCTTGGGATCAACCCGATCAAGAAAGGCGACCTGTTCGTTACCAGCGGCGCGGGGGGCTATTACCGGCCTGGCGTTGCCGTTGCGATCGCGACGGAAGTGACCAATGATGGCGCGGTCGCCCGCATGGTAACCGATCCATCTGCGGCTGATTTCGTTGCGGTTGAGCCGATCTGGCAACCTGAACTGGTCGCAGGCACACAGACGCCTGCCAGCACAGAACTGGGCGCCGGGGGCTCTGGCAACTGATGGAACGAATCAATCCGCGCTCGCGCACTGATCGCTATGGCAAACGGATCAATCGCGAGCCCTTGCCACTTCTGGCCTATTCACTGCCATATGCCTCGATCCTGCTTGGGTCCCTGCTGCCAGTTCTGTTTATATCGGCAGAAATGCCCCTGATGCCGCCCCTCGGCTTCATGATGCTGCTGGGCTGGCGGATCATGCGGCCAGGCCTGTTGCCGCAATGGGCCGGACTCCCGCTTGGGGCATTTGACGACCTGCTCAGCGGGCAGCCCTTTGGCAGCGCCATCCTGCTGTGGTCGTTGGCGATGATCGCGATAGAACTGGTGGAAGCGCGTTTCCCGTGGCGTGGCTTCTGGCAGGATTGGATCTCTGCTGCATTGGCGACCACATCCTATATCCTGTTGGCCATTGTCTTTTCCGGGGCAAAGCTGACCGGTGCCATGCTCACTGTGAGCCTGCCGCAGTTGCTGATCGCCGTAATGCTCTATCCGGTCATTGCCAGGTTCGTGGCATGGCTCGACCGCTTGAGGCTGATGCGTATAAGAGTTGTCGCGTAATGCGACCGCCATCCCGCAAGAAACAAAACCTGGTCAGCGCCTCGACCTTGCGCAACGATTTCGATCGGCGCAGCTTCGTGATCGGTGCCGGGATGGGCGGGATCGGCCTGCTGCTTGCGATCCGGATGAGCTATCTGGCGATCGCCGAGAACGACAAGTACCGGACCGAATCCGAGAGCAATCGGGTCAATCTGTCGCTGATCCCCCCGCGCCGCGGCTGGATCCTTGATCGCAATGGTGCACCGCTGGCGTCCAATCGCGCTGATTTCCGGGTCGACATCATTCCCGATCGGTTGAGCGATCCTGACCGCGTCATCACGCAATTGGCGCAGGTACTGGGCCTGAAGCCTGACCATGTCGCGGACATCCGCCAGCGGATCGAAGATTCTCGCGGATTCCAGCCCGTCGAGATCGCGAGCGGTCTCAACTACGAACAGTTTGCCGCGATCAGTGTTCGCCTGCCCGATCTGCACGGCGTTGTGCCGCTGCGCGGCTTCTCGCGATTCTATCCCACCGGTCCATCGATCGGGCATCTGGTTGGATATGTCGGCCCAGCATCGGCCGAAGAGTACGAGCAAGAGCGCAATCCACTCCTGATCACTCCAGGCTACAAGATCGGCAAGGACGGGCTTGAGAAGCAGTTCGAACAGACCCTGCGTGGTGTACCCGGTGCACGGCGGGTCGAAGTAACCGCCTCCGGCAGGATTGTGCGCGATCTGGAGACGCGCGACGATGTCCAGGGGCAGCCGGTTCGTTTGTCGATCGACGGACCGCTCCAGGATTATGCCGCGCGCCGGATCGGGCTCGAGTCCGGATCAGTCGTGGTGATCGATTGCGAGAGCGGCGACCTTTTGTGCATGTCCTCCATGCCCAGTTTCGATCCCAACAGCTTTTCCGACGGGATCGGCCGGATCGAATATTCAATGCTCAGCTCGGACGAGCGCGTTCCGCTGCGCAACAAGGTGCTCAAGGGCCTCTACCCGCCGGGCTCGACGATCAAGCCAATGGTGGCGATGAGCTTTCTCGAGGCCGGGCTTGATCCCAGCGAAGCGACAGTATGCACCGGCGGCCTGCGGGTGGGCAACCGGGTGTTCCATTGCTGGAACAGGCGCGGGCACGGCCATGTCGATATGGCCAGGGGCATCTACCAGAGCTGCGACGTCTATTTCTATCATTTCGCCCAGCGACTGGGCATGGATGTGATCGCGGAGATGGGTCACCGGGTTGGCCTGGGCGAGGAATTCCCGCTTCCGGTTACCAGCCAGTTTTACGGCACCGTGCCCTCGCCGGCATGGAAGGAGAAGAAATACGGCCAACCCTGGGCGAGCTACGATACGGTCAACGCCACGATCGGCCAGGGTTACATGCTGGCCAATCCGCTTCAGTTGGCCGTGATGGCTTCGCGCCTGGCGACTGGCAAGAAGATCATGCCACGCCTGGTGCTCGACGGAAAACGCCCCAGGTTCGAGAGCATGAATTTCCACGGCGATCATGTCCAGGTCATCCAGAATGCGATGAGCGAAGTGGTGAACGGGGCTGGCACGGCTGGCCGCGCGCGTTTGCCGATTCCGGACGTGCTGATGGCCGGCAAGACCGGCACGGCACAGGTCGTGGGGTTAAACATGGGGAGCGGAAAGGGTGGCCAGTGGAAGTACCGCGACCATGGCCTGTTCGTGTTCTTCGCTCCTTTCGACAAGCCGAAATATGCCGGAGCAGTGGTGATCGAACATGGCGGCGGTTCGGGCGCAGCCTATCCGATCGCGCGCGATGTCATGACTTTTCTATTCGATCCCGCGAAGGGGCTTGAGGCGCTCCACGCGCTGGAGCAACAGTGGGGCGGAACTGCGCAGCAGCGGCTGGACGCGCGCTATGCTGCCTTTGCCGCCGAATCCGGCCAGGCAGTCGAACGGCTGCCACGCAGCGATGCCGAGATGATGGCGCGGGTAGATGCCGAAGCTCGTGCCGCCGCAAGCCAGGCCGAAGTGCTTGCGACCGCAGCTACCGATCCGCGCCCCGAACCGGTGGATACCGGAGCAGGTCCAGTTGAAACATCTGAACCGGTGCCCACCCCGGCTGCTTCAATAAGCCCTGCTCCCCCAACTTCAGCGCAGGCGCCCGGAGCCGGCCAATGACGCCGATCGTTCCGGAACCCATCGCCCGCCAGCCATGGATCATGCTGATCCCGCTGTTCATGCTGACCGGTTTCGGCGCTGCGGTGCTCTATTCGGCAGCCGGCGGCTCGATGGAACCGTTCGCTATGTCGCACCTAGTGCGATTTGCCATATTTCTCGCCATGGCAGCGGTGATCACCGTGTTGCCGCAGGAATTGATCAAGTTGCTTTCCTATCCGGCCTATGCCGGGGTACTTGTCTTGCTGGTCGCAGTGGAAGCGATCGGCGCCATCGGCGGGGGAAGCCAGCGTTGGCTCGATCTCGGCCCGGTCGTCCTGCAACCTTCCGAATTGATGAAGCCGGTTGTCGTCCTGGTGCTCGCGCGGTTTTACGATACGCTGCCGGCAGGCCTTGTCGGCACGTGGCGCTCGCTCTTGCCGGCCGGTGGATTGATCCTGTTCCCGATGGCACTTGTCTTGTTGCAGCCTGATCTCGGAACGGCGCTTGCCATCGGCTTCGGCGGGGCGGTGATCATGCTGCTCGCCGGCCTGCCGATGCGCTGGTTCGTGGGGGCCGGACTTGCGGGCCTGGTCCTGGCGCCCATCGCATTCTTCTTCGGCTTGCAGGAATACCAGCAGCGCCGTGTCACGACCTTCCTTGATCCGGAAAACGATCCGCTGGGTTCAGGCTACCACATCACGCAATCCAAGATCGCGATCGGATCGGGTGGATTCTCCGGCAAGGGTTTCAATGAAGGTTCGCAAAGCCACCTCAATTACCTTCCTGAACCACACACCGATTTTGTGTTTGCGACTATGGCCGAGGAATGGGGCCTGATGGGCGGCCTGTTCGTGCTGGCGGTTTTCGCGATCATCCTGAGCTGGGGCATGAACGTTGCCCGCAATTCGCAAGACCGGTTCGGCCAATTGCTGGCCGGCGGCATGGTTGCCACAATCTTTTTCTACGTTGCCATCAACTTGATGATGGTGATGGGGTTGGCCCCGGTTGTGGGCATACCCTTGCCGTTCATGAGCCACGGCGG
>SBHJ01000196.1 GCA_006226465.1 Alphaproteobacteria bacterium
GCGCATCGCCGCGCGCAGTTGCTGGTTAGTAAAAGGAACGTCATCGGAATTGAGCTGCGCATCGAACAATTCGGCCATCCGCGCCTCGACCGACGGCATGAGGTGCCGGGTCACGATGACACGGGGCTTTCGATCGATTGGTTTGCGCGATTGCGCTGCTTCATTGGCCATGTCCATGCGCTAGAGCGGGCAGGGTGGCGCGGTCAAGATCGCTTGCATCATGACTTGATGCGAATCTTTATGCTGCGATAATGGATGACAATGTTTCGCCTTGGCTCACTTGTTGCTGCGCTTGTCCTGTCAATGCTTGTGACACCGCTGCGTGCGCAGAACCGCGAAGTGCCCTACTGGGCCTCGATCCGTGCCGAAAAGGTCAACATGCGCGTCGGCCCAAGCGCCGATTATCGGGTTGATTGGGTGTATAAGCGCAAGGGCCTGCCCGTGAAGGTTGTGCGGGTGATGGAAGGTTGGCGGTTGATTCAAGACCCAGACGGGACGCAAGGGTGGGTGGTTGCGCGCCTGCTGTCTCCGGAACGCGGCGCTATCGTGATTGGCGAAGGGCCAGCTGCCATGCGCGATGGGCCCAATGCTAGTGCCAAGATCAAATGGAAAGTAAGTCCGGGCGTGGTTGGAGGGCTGGGCAAATGTCAGCAGGGCTGGTGCGAATTCAACGCTGGCGGGCGCGAAGGCTGGATCGAAATGGCACGGTTGTGGGGTAGCGGACGGCCATAACCAAAGGAAACAAGGGCGGTCCGATCCGGACCCGCCCATTGAATTCTCTCTATAGGTCTTATCGACTCATCCGGTCTTCTTCACAGTGATTGGGTCCCCACCGTCAACCGGCGTTGCGGTAAAGGTGCCATCTTCCGCCATCTCGCTGGTGGAAAAGCAGCGGGTAGGCGCCTCGTCACCTTCGGGATCGAAGCAATCCTGTCCGTCCGCCTGCGACCAAGTCCCCGATTCAGTCACGGCTCCATCGATAGATTCAGTGTAAGTGCCGTCCTCGTTGATAGAGGTAGTCACTACCTTTCCTTCGGCGTTGGTTTCTTCATAGGTTCCCGCGATACTGGGAGCTTCAGGAGTTGCTGCTTCGGTCGTGGCTTCATCTTCTGCTGGTGCCTCAGCCTGCTGGCACGCCGCCAGTGCTGCCACACCCAAAAGTGCGATCCATTTCTTCATAAAGTTTCCCCTCCAAAATGGGCAAACGCCCCAGCATCAGGTGCGATGCCGGGGCGCTTTTATCATCGATAAAACTTCGGGTGAAGCGACCGATTATTCCGCTGCAGCTTCTTCAGTTGCGGCTTCGGCCACCTTGACCGTCACGGTTTCGCCATCATCCGAAGTCGAAGTCCAGGTGCCGTCTTCACCGATTTCGCTGTTGGTCCAGCAGGTCGTCGGCTGCTCGGGATCGTCACCTTCGGGATCGAAGCAAAGCTTGCCATCGACTTCTGCCACCGTGCCAGCGCCAGATTGGTCGCCGCGCGTAAGTGTGAAGGTACCCTCGGCAGTCGTAGTTACCGTGCCGACAGATCCGTCAGCATAAGTGACTTCGAAAGTTCCGGGGCCTTCATTTGCAGCCGGAGCCGCCTCTTCAACAGCAGCTTCTTCTGCAGGCGCTTCGGCCTGTTGGCAGGCAGCCAAGGCGGCAACGCCCACCAATGTAATCCATTTCTTCATAATCGATCCCCTCTCTTGGACACATGAATATCTGGCCGCTTTTCCGCAGCCTGACCTTAATTATTGTGCAGAGTCGTTGCCCCGCCAGCGAACCGAAGGCGGGGATGTATCACGGGAATCCAATTTTACGAAATTGCTTATCAGTCGGCCAATTCAACAGCGATCGCAGTGGCTTCTCCCCCACCAATGCACAGGCTGGCGATGCCGCGCTTCTTGTCTTGTTGCTTCAGCGCATTGAGCAAGGTCACAATGATGCGTGTGCCGCTGGCCCCGATCGGATGGCCCAGCGCAGTAGCGCCGCCATTCACATTGACCTTGTCATGGGGAATGCCGAGATCGCGCATGGCAAACATGGCGACACAGGCAAAGGCCTCGTTGACTTCGAACAGGTCAACATCGTCGACGCTCCAACCAGCTTTCTCGAGGCATTTGTTCACGGCGCCAACGGGGGCCACGGTGAAATCCTTCGGCTCCTGCGCGTGTGCGGCGGTCGCCACAATCCGCGCGACGGGCTTCAGGCCTTTCGCGTTTGCGCTGCTGGCTCGCGTCAGCACTACCGCTGCGGCACCATCTGAGATCGAACTTGAGGTAGCGGCGGTGATGGTCCCGTCTTTGGCAAAGGCAGGACGCAGGGTCGGGATTTTGTCGGGCTTGCCCTTGCCGGGCTGCTCGTCAGTATCGATGACGACTTCGCCGGCCCGCGTTGAAAAGCTCACCGGAACCACTTCGTCTGCGAAAGCACCGCTCTCGATCGCCGCATTGGCGCGACGCAGCGACTCGATCGAGTAGTTGTCCATGTCCTCGCGGGTCAGCTGGTATTCGTTGGCAGTATCCTGTGCGAAAGTACCCATCGCACGGCCTGCATCATAGGCGTCTTCCAGCCCGTCTAGGAACATATGGTCATAGACCGTGTCATGCCCAATCCGGGCACCCGAACGATGCTTCTTGAGCAGGTAGGGCGCATTGGTCATGCTCTCCATGCCGCCGGCGACGATCAGGTCGGCGGATCCGGATGCAAGCGCTTCCGAGCCCATGATCACCGTCTGCATGCCGCTGCCGCAAACCTTGTTGACGGTGGTCGCCTGGACCGACTTGGGGAGGCCAGCCTTGAGCGCTGCCTGGCGTGCAGGTGCCTGACCCAGTCCGGCGGGAAGGACACAGCCCATATAGATGCGGTCGATCTCTTCGCCGTTCACGCCGGCGCGTTCTACCGCCGCCTTGACTGCGGTCGCGCCAAGGTCGGTTGCTGCAACATCGGCCAGCGCGCCTTGCATGCCGCCCATCGGTGTACGGGCGTAGGAAAGGATGACGATCGGATCGGCTTCGGAGAACTGGGGCATGGGAGGTGCTAGCCTTTCTGGTCCAAAATGTGTTGCTTTCCGCAACGGATTTTGATTTCTGCTACATGCGGTCTAGTGTTGCACTGCACAAAAATCAAACGGAGAGAGCGATGGCCGAGGAAATTCGTATGCAGATGGAAGATGTCCTGCGCAAACAGAGGACAGCCTTCACCGCGGCACTGCCGGAATCGCTGTCAGTCAGGCGCGACCGGATTGATCGCGCGATCGCCATGCTGATCGATCACAAGGATGATTTCGCCAAGGCCGTTTCGGCCGATTTCGGCCATCGCAGCGTTGAACAGACTCTGATGACCGACATCATGCCTTCGGTCGGCGCGCTCAAGCATTCGCGCAAGCATTTTGAAAGCTGGTCCCGCAACGAGCGGCGCAAGCCGATGTTCCCGCTCAGCCTGCTTGGCGCCAAGGCCGAAGTAATGTGGCAGCCCAAGGGCGTGGTCGGGGTTGTCGCCCCGTGGAACTTCCCAGTCGGCATGGTGATGGTGCCGATGGCGGGCATCCTTGCCGCGGGCAATCGGGCGATGGTCAAGCCATCCGAATTTACCGAGCGCGTGTCAGACCTGTTTGCCGAGGTTGTCCCGAAATATTTCGCCGAAGAGGAAATGGCGGTTTTCACTGGCGGTGTCGAGGTGGGTAGCACCTTCACAAGCCTGCCGTTCGATCACCTGATCTTTACCGGCGCGACCGGGGTTGGGCGCCACATCATGCGCGCCGCGGCTGACAATTTGGTGCCGGTAACGCTTGAGTTGGGCGGCAAGAGCCCGACCATTATCGGGCGCAGTGCCGACAAGAAGAAGGCGGGCGAAAGGATCGCGCTCGGCAAGATGATGAACGCGGGGCAGATATGCCTCGCACCGGACTACCTGCTGGTGGCCGAAGAGCAGGAAAGCGAGATGGTTGAAAGCGTCGTCTCGGGCGTTTCGGGCATGTACCCGACCCTGCTCGCCAATGACGATTACACATCGGTGGTGAATGGCCGCAATTTTGAGCGTCTTCAGGGCTATCTCGCCGACGCCAAGGAAAAGGGTGCCGAACTGATCGAGGTCAATCCGGGCAATGAGGACTTCGCCTCGTCAAACGGCAACAAGATGCCGCTGACCATCGTCCGCAATGTCAATGACGACATGAAGGTGATGCAGGAGGAAATCTTCGGCCCGATCCTGCCGGTCAAGACATACAAGAATATGGATGATGCAATCAACTACGTGAACGACCATGATCGCCCGCTCGGCCTCTACTATTTCGGCAGCGACAAGGCTGAGGAAGCCAAGGTCCTCAACCGCACGATTTCGGGCGGGGTGACCGTCAACGATGTCTTATTCCACAATGCTATGGAAGACCTGCCATTCGGCGGCGTCGGTCCGTCCGGCATGGGCAATTATCACGGCATGGATGGGTTCAAGACCTTCAGCCACATGCGTGCAGTCTATCGCCAACCCGGCATGGACATAGCGAAGCTGTCCGGCTTCAAGCCACCCTATGGCAAGTCCACACATGCAACGCTGGCGCGCGAACTGAAGAAGTGAGGGCGCCGCTCGGCGCGATTGTGCTGGCCCTGGCCGCCGCGACAGCGGGGCAGGCGCAAGAAACCGTTCCCCATGCAGTTGCATGGAAAGCGATTGCTGAGGATTCCGGCAGGGTCCGTGATCTAGCGGGCTTGCAGGAGCTTGCTGCGGCCTTTCCGGACAGCGGCTCCATGCGGCTGCGCTTGCTCAATGCGCAACTCGAAGCGGGCGAGCGGGACGCGCTGCTCGAAACTCTCGCTTGGCTGAAGGCTCGCGGTTATGTCTTTTCGAAGGGTGCCCAACAGCAAATCCCCAAGCTGGTAGGAGCAGACTACGCAGAACGAGCCGTGGCGTTGCTGATTCCCGAGGTCTATGTCGTCGAAACCAGCGAAGTGATCGAGACAACGCCCGCAGAGGCGGGCTTGACCGAAAGCGTCTTGCGCGACCCGATCGACGACCGGCTGGTCATCACCAGCGTTTCGCATCGCGGGGTGCTCGGCAAGAAGCCCCATGCCGGTTGGGATGGGTTTGCGATCGAGGGTGCGGCCAATATCAGCGGGATTGCGCGCTCACCCGACAGCCAGATCATCTGGCTCGGTGCGGGCCATATTGATGGCGCTGAACCAGACGGTAGCTTTACCGGGCTGGTCGGGCTGACACGCGTCGGACGCGAAGTGATCAAGATTGCTGCGCCGGATGGCGTGTCCATCTCTGACCTCACGGTTGGCAGTGACGGCACAATCTATGGCAGCGACCCGATTGGGGGAGGGGTCTATCTCGCCGCCCCTGACGACAAGGAAATGCAGGCGCTGTTGCCGCTCGGCACCTTCCGCTCACCGCAAGGCCTGGCAGTGAGCAAGGACGGTGGGCACCTTTATGTCAGCGACTATCGCTATGGCATCGCGATGGTCGATTTGGAGAACGGCGAAGTTTCGCGCCTGACGACAAATCTCGACCTTATTCTCGACGGCGTGGACGGGATGTGGCGTTACAACAACGAGCTGATCGTGGTGCAGAACGGGACCAGCCCAATGCGGATTGGATCGCTTGTCTTGAGCGAGGATGGCCGGTCGGTGGTCGAGTATCGCCTGCTCGAACAGGCGCATTCCGAATGGAGCGAGCCACTCTCTGGCAGCCTTGATGGCGATGCCTTGCTCTACATCGGTAACGGTCAATGGGATCGCTTCGTAAAGGGTGAGCCAGCGCAGGATAAGCCGACTCTACCGACCCAGATCAGGCGACTGTTACTCTACTGATCGCCTTGCATCGGGAAAGCTTCGGGAATTTGACCATTCCCGGCCTTGCACCTTGCCAATAGGCAGCCTAGAGGCGGGCGCAGATTCTTGCCCCCGTAGGATTCCTCTGTGGTAGACCTGAGCCAATATCTTCCGATCCTGATCTTCCTGTTCATCGCGGTCGGACTCTCTGCTCTGTTCGTGTTCCTGCCGATGGGCGTTTCGCTGCTGACCGGTTCGCACAAACCCGATGCCGAGAAGCTCAGCGAATATGAATGCGGCTTTCCTGCGTTCGAGGATCCGCGCAGTCAGTTTGACGTGCGGTTCTATCTCGTCGCGATCCTGTTCATCATCTTCGACCTTGAGGCGGCCTTCCTGTTCCCCTGGGCGGTGAGTCTCGACCTGACCGGCTGGCCGGGCTGGATCACGATGATGGTGTTCCTGGGCGAACTGGCGATCGGCCTGGCCTATGCCTGGAAAGTGGGGGCACTGGATTGGGAATGAGCACGATTATTACCCCTCCCGCCGCGATGCCCACCGCCCAACCGGGTGACGTGCGCCAGCCCGATGCTGACTATTTCAACGCTCTTCAGAGCGAAGTGAATGACAAGGGCTTCCTCGTCACTTCGACCGAGGACCTGTTCCAGTGGGCGCGCACCGGCAGCCTGTGGTGGATGACCTTCGGTCTTGCCTGCTGCGCTGTCGAGATGATCCACGTCAACATGCCGCGTTACGACATGGAGCGGTTCGGTGTCGCCCCGCGCGCCAGCCCGCGTCAGAGCGACGTGATGATCGTTGCCGGCACGCTGTGCAACAAGATGGCCCCGGCTCTGCGCAAGGTTTACGACCAGATGTCGGAACCGAAATATGTCATTTCCATGGGCAGCTGCGCCAATGGCGGCGGCTATTACCATTACAGCTACAGCGTGGTGCGTGGGTGCGACCGCATCGTCCCGGTCGATATCTATGTGCCGGGTTGCCCACCGACTGCGGAGGCGCTGCTCTATGGCGTGATGCAATTGCAGCGCAAGATCCGCCGCGAAGGGACGATTGAACGGTGAGCGTCCTCCACTCCGCCCCCAAATTTACGAGCAATGATGGCGTGCTCGATGCACTGACCAAGGCGCTGGGCGATCGTGTTATCGCCTCGAAGGAACAGCATGGTGAGATCGTGCTGACCGTAAAGCGCGACGAAATCGAGAACGCGCTGAAGCTGCTGCGTGACGATCACGAATATCAGCAGCTGGTCGAAATGGCCGGGGTCGATTTCCCGCAGCGGGCCGAACGGTTCGAAGTGGTTTATATGCTGCTCAGCCTGACGAAGAACCATCGCATCATGGTCAAGGTATCGACCGATGAGGATACGCCGGTTCCCACCGTCACCACGCTGTGGCCCAATGCCGGTTGGCTCGAACGCGAAGTGTTCGACATGTACGGCGTCAAATTCGCGGGCAACAACGACCTGCGCCGCATCCTCACCGATTACGGCTTCGAAGGGCATCCGTTCCGCAAGGACTTTCCGCTGACCGGCTATGTCGAGCTGCGCTATTCCGAAGAGGAAAAACGCGTGGTGTACGAGCCGGTGCAGCTGGCGCAGGATTTGCGCCAGTTCGACTTCCTCTCACCCTGGGAGGGCTCGGATTACGT
>SBHJ01000171.1 GCA_006226465.1 Alphaproteobacteria bacterium
ACCACCTGCAGCGCGGGGAAGGCCTTGCGCATCGCGGCATAGGCGCCGTGCCGGTCAGCAAAGGCCAGCTCATGCGCGAACACCACATCTTCGTTGGCGACTGCGACGACATCGTTGTGGAATGCGCCCGCTTCGATCGCGACGGGGTTCTGTTCGATGAACACCGCACGCGCCGGGTCGAGACCGTGCAAGCGAGCCACCGCACGGCTCGCCTGTTCGTGCTGGCGCGCGGGGAATTTTCCACCAGGGCGGCCATAGACGAACACTTCGACGCCAGCCTCACTGTGGCTGGCGCAGAGCCGCATATGGTTGGCGGCGCCCTCGTCGCCAAAGGTCGGCGGCACCGCATCATGGACTACGAAATGGTCGCCATTGCCAAATGCGATATCGAGCTGGCGCTTGGTATCGGGCCATTCCTGCGCGCGGTGGATCATGGTGACGAGGTTTGCCGGGGTCAGGTGGCATTTGCCATCGGCGCAATCGGGCCCAGGGCTGACGGTTGCGGCATTGGCGGTCCACATGCTGCTTGCTGACCATGCCGCGGCGAGCAAAGCGCGATCCGTCACCGGATCGATCGCCAGCGCGTCGATCAACCCCTGGTTGGGACGGGGCAGGGGCAGCAGGAATCCCTGCGCGCCGAACCTGGCGAGGTTGCCGCGCATCTTCTCGATGCCCTGGAGCGCGGCGGCACGCGGATACGATGGGTCACCCTTGTGGCTGGTGCTGGCGATATTGCCCAGGCTGAGCCCGGCGTAGTTGTGCGATGGGCCAACCAGCCCATCGAAGTTGATTTCGACGAGCCTGCTCACCGCGCTACACTCCAAACAGTGTCGCCCTTGCTGACACCGAGCAGGTCCGCCGTCAGCGAATCTATCACAATCGTCCCATCCTCATTGATCCGGCGCGCACCATAACAAGCGCGGAAGGTGGAAAGCCGCCCCGATGCAATGATCGCGCGTTCCCCTTCTTTCAAATCGGTTGCGGCAACCTTGCAGTCCCGCGCCTCTTTCACGCTGCGGACATCGTCGGTCAGTGCCACCATGGTCGGGCCGCCGTCGAAGATATCGACATAGCCATCATGCCGGAAGCCTTCGTTTTCCAGCATCCGCATGGCCGCGCGTCCGGTCGGGTGGGGAACCCCGATCACCGCGCGGGCATCGTCATCGAGCATGGCGACATAGACCGGATGCTTGGGCATTAGATCGGCGATGAACTGGTTGCCGTGGAGCGCGTTGAAATAGTCGGCCTCCTGGAAGCCCATGCCGAAGAAGCGCCCGGCGACACCGTCCCAGAAAGGCGACCCGCCGCGTTCGTCAATGATCCCGCGCAGCTCCGCCAGCACGCGCTCGGCAAAGCGCGCACGGTGCATGGCGATGAACAGATAGCGGCTGCGCGCAAGCAACAGACCCAGCCCCCCGGCACGTTCATTGGGGTGGAGGAATAGTCCGCCGACTTCGCTCGATCCCTCAAGATCGGTCACCAGGCTGAGCAGCTCGGCACGGACCGTGCGGTCAAGCTCCTGCGAATACTGGGTCAGCGTGTTCAGGCGATAGGAATAGAACGGCCAGCGCTGGCCGACCTGGGTCATCAGCTGGCAGGTGCCGCGGATCGCGCCGGTCTCGGCATTTTCGAGCACCAGGACGAATTGCTCGTCGCACAATTCGTCGCCTTCATTCTCGAATGCGGTTGCAGCGCGTTCAAGCTTGGCGCCAAGCGCCTTGCGATCGGCGGGCAGGTTGGTGAAACCGCCGCCAGTCAGCTTGGCCATCTCATAGAGATGTTCGATGTCGTCGGCGCGGGCCGCGCGCAGGCGAAAGGTCAAAGCAAGTCCTCCGTTGCAAGCTTGTGAAGCACCAGGGCGGA
This sequence comes from Alphaproteobacteria bacterium, assembly GCA_006226465.1. Lineage (GTDB taxonomy): Bacteria > Pseudomonadota > Alphaproteobacteria > Sphingomonadales > Sphingomonadaceae > Erythrobacter. Next base: position 1,864 of record SBHJ01000171.1, read on the forward strand.
CAAAGCCGCACGCTCCTTCAGCGATGATACGATCATGAATTCTTCAGGGGAATGGATCGCCCCGCCGCGAACCCCCATTGTGTCAACCACCGGCACGCCGCAGGCGGCGATATTGTTGCCATCGCACACGCCGCCCGATGATTGCCAGCCGAACTGCTGGCCAAGCGAGGCGCCACAGTCACGCACCAGGTCGAACAGGCGCTGCGCCTTGCGATCGACCGGCTTGGGCGGGCGGCTGATGCCGCCGTGACGATGGATCGAAACCTCGTGCGCCTGCTGAACCTCGCCGATCAGGCCCGCTAGGCCTGCTTCGAAGGTCGCCGCGGCATCGGGGCTCTTGGGGCGGATATTGAATCGCAGCACGGCATGATCGGGCACGACATTGTTGGCCGCGCCGCCGTCAATCTTCGCCGGATTGACCGGGCATTCATCGGTCTGGAGCTGTTTCAGGCCGAGCGTGAGTGCCGCAGCCGCGACGATTGCATTGCGCCCGTCTTGCGGGTTGCGCCCCGCATGGGCGCTCTTGCCGGTGATCGTCAGCGAATAATTCCCGCTACCCCCGCGCGCGTGGGCCAATGTGCCGTCGGGCAAGGCGGAAGGCTCGTAGGTCAGCGCGGCATATTTGCCGCGCGCCAGCCGGTCGATAAGCGGGGCCGAGGCGAGCGAGCCAGTCTCCTCGTCCGAATTGATCAGCACGTCATAACCGATCGATGCCGCATGCTCGCTTGCCTCGAACGCCTTGAGTGCGTGCAGGATCACGGCGATCCCGCCCTTCATGTCGGCAAGGCCCGGTCCGTTCAGTGTGTCATCGTCCAGCCACTTCTGGTCCTGGAAGGGATGATCCGCGGGAAACACCGTGTCCATGTGACCGGTGAACAGCAAGCGGCGCTCAACCTCCGGTCGGACACGCAGCACCATGTGCTGCCCGAAGCGGCGCTCGACCTCCCTGCCATTGACGTCGATCGCCATGACCGGGGCCGGATCGACCAGCTCAACTTCACCCGGCAATGCGGAGAATGCATCTGCGAGCATGCCGGCCATTACCGCCAGGCCATCGAGATTGGCGGTGCCGGTATTGACCCTGCTCCACGCTCGAGCCTGCTCAAGCATGGTGGCTTGGTCGATTCCCTCGACCAGCTGGGTTTGTGTGCCGTTTAGTTCCATTCGCAACCGCCTTAGCTGTGGCTTTGCCTCAGGCCAACCCGGCATGAGCCGCGATTACCACGCCCGGTTGCAAAACCCGGCTGTATTGGCCATAGGCGCGTCAATTCCTCCCCGGATTTAAGCTTTGTGTTGCCGCAGTTTGCGGCGGAATCATCGTACGAGGAATCTGTGAGCGACTTCATCGATAAAGCCGGAATTTCAATCGACCCAGCCTTGGCAAATCTCCTGGAGTCCGAGGTGCTTGGGACACTGGGTCGGGATGTGGCCACCTTTTGGCAGGGCTTCGCAAAGCTGCTGGCCGAGTTTGCTCCGCGCAATCGCGCTCTGCTGGCGAAGCGGGATGATTTGCAGGCCCAGATCGATACCTGGCACAAGGCGCGGCGCGGCAAGCCGATAGGCCAGGGCGAATATCAGGCTTTCCTGCGCGAGATCGGCTATCTCGTTCCCGAACCTGGCGATTTCACGATCGGCACACAGAATGTCGATCCAGAAATTGCCACCATGGCGGGGCCGCAGCTGGTGGTGCCGGTGCTCAATGCCCGGTTCCTGCTCAATGCCGCCAATGCCCGCTGGGGCAGCCTCTACGACGCCTATTACGGTACCGATGCGCTCGAAGCCCCGCCAGCAAGGCCGGGCGGCTATGACAAGGATCGCGGGCAAGCAGTGATTGAACAAGGCAGGCGGTTTCTCGATACTGCTTTGCCACTGGCCAATGGCAGTTGGGCTGAATTGGAGGACAAGCTCGACATCCTGTTAGAGGATGAGAGCCAGTTCGTCGGCAAGACGGCCAAAGGCTTGCTGTTCAAGAACAACGGCTTGCACATCGAAGTAGTGTTCGATCCCGGGCATCCGGTGGGCAAGGACGATCAGGCGGGGATCGCCGATATCATGGTCGAAGCGGCGCTGACCACGATCTGCGATTGCGAGGATTCGGTTGCCGCGGTCGATGCCGAAGACAAGCTCAATGCCTATCGCAACTGGCTGGGCGTGATCAGGGGCGATCTGGAAGATACTTTCGAAAAAGGCGGGCGCAGCATGACGCGCCGCCTTTCGCCCGATCGCGACTATGTCGACCGCGACGGCAATCCCGGTTCGCTCAAGGGCCGCAGCCTGTTGTTCGTGCGCAATGTCGGGCACCTGATGACCAATCCGGCGATCCGCCTCGCTGATGGCGGCGAAGTGCCCGAAGGGATCATGGACGCGGTCTTCACCAGCGCAATTGGCGCACTCGATGTCGAGGGCCACGCCCAGCACGGCAATTCACGGTACGGCAGCATCTATATCGTGAAGCCGAAGATGCACGGGCCTGAGGAATGCGCCTTCACCAATGATCTGTTCGATGCGGTGGAGGACCTGCTCGGCCTGCCGCGTCACACGATCAAGGTTGGCGTGATGGACGAAGAGCGCCGCACCAGCGCCAATCTTGGCGCTTGTATCCATGCGGTGAAGGATCGCATCGTCTTCATCAATACCGGCTTCCTCGACCGTACCGGTGATGAAATTCACACTTCGATGCAGGCTGGCCCGATGATCCGCAAGGGTGCGATGAAGGCGAGTGGCTGGCTCGCAGCCTATGAGAAGCGCAACGTCGGCATCGGCCTGAGGCATGGCCTGTCAGGCCGCGCACAGATCGGCAAGGGGATGTGGGCCGCGCCAGACCTGATGGGCCAGATGATGGTCGAGAAGATCGCGCATCTGCGGGCCGGGGCGAACACCGCATGGGTCCCGTCACCCACCGCCGCGACGCTGCACGCCTTGCACTATCACCAGTGCGATGTGTTCGAAGTGCAAAAGGGGCTCGGCGAAGTCCCGCCGCTCGACGATCTTTTGGCGATTCCGCTGGCAGAGGGCACCAACTGGTCCGAGGCCGAACTCACCGAGGAACTCGACAACAATGCGCAGGGCCTGCTCGGCTATGTCGTGCGCTGGATCGACCAGGGAGTGGGATGTTCCAAGGTGCCCGACATCAACGATATCGGCTTGATGGAAGACCGTGCAACGCTGCGCATCTCGTCACAGCACATGGCCAACTGGCTGCTGCACGGCGTGGTGAGCGAGGAGCAGGTGATGACCTCGCTACGGCGCATGGCCGCCAAGGTCGACGCGCAGAATGCGGGCGATCCGCTTTACGAGCCGCTGTCAGGTAACGAGGATGGCGTGGCCTTCAAGGCGGCTAAGGACCTGATCTTCAAGGGTGTCGAGCAGCCATCGGGATATACCGAGCCGCTTCTGCACAAATGGCGGCAGGTGAAGAAGGCGGGTTAGAAAAGGTTCGCCTAGCCTTCGCTGGACAGCAGCCGGCCGGATCTCTTGCGACCGAGCGGGATATTGCCTGCCCGCGCCACTGGCCCGTTCGCATGCGGCAATTCGCCGCCGATTTGGGCAAGCGCATCTAGCGAGATCGGGTGGTCGAACACCAGGCCGCAGGCATCAGCATTGGCCCAAGCGACCTTGCAGAAAATTTCGAGCGATCCGAACAGCAACAGTCCTGTCACGCCCTGTACCGGAGGACGCTTGGTCGCAAAGCGCGCGCCAAGTTCGGAGACGTTTTCCATCGTCCCGCGCCGGTCGCCACTGACGGTGCGAAAGATCGCCGAGCATTCGACCGTGAATCGCGCTGTACGGCGGCGATCGGCCTCCAATGCTTCTATTCTGGCTTCGTATTGGCTCATGCGCCCGACTTCCCCTTTGTGTCAGGCCGACATGCCAGAAATCACATACGTAGTGGTTGGCAAGCGTGTTTAATCGAAATTAACCGATCGCGTGGGCGAGAGCCGTGAATTCCCCTACCGACAGCGTTTCGGCGCGGCGCTGCGGGTCGATAGCGAGTGCTTCGAGCGCGACCAATGCACCGGCGACCCCTTTTAGGCTCTGGCGCAACATCTTGCGACGCTGGCCGAAGGCAGCCTCTGTCAGTCGCTCAAGCGTGCGGGCGGAAACCCCTTCCGGTGCTTGAGTAGGCGTGACGTGAACAATCGCGCTCATCACTTTGGGTGGCGGGGTGAAGGCGCTGCGGTGGACTTTCATCGCCAGGTTCGCCTTGCTGCGCCATTGTGCCAAAACGGCCAGCCTGCCGTAAGCCGATGTACCGGGCTGTGCGACAATCCTTTGTGCAACTTCGAGTTGGAACATCAGCGTCAGCGAGGTCCATTGCGGCGGCCATTGCTCGCCGCCGAGCCAGCGGGTGAACAATGCAGTTCCGACATTATACGGCAGGTTTGCAACTACGGCGTAGGGTTCGCCCATCAGCGCGTCGTGATCGAGTTTGAGCGCATCGCCTTGGATCACGTGCAGCTGTCCCGGAAAGGCTGCGTCGAGTTCTGCAAGGGCTGGCAAGCAGCGCTTGTCCATCTCGATGGCGGTGACTCTTGCCCCGGCCTTGAGCAGGGCACGGGTCAAGCCGCCCGGCCCTGGCCCAATCTCCAGCACGGCCTTGCCCGTCAAATCGCCCGGGATGGCCGCGATCCGATCGAGCAGCTGCGCGTCGAACAGGAAGTTCTGTCCCAATGCCTTGGATGCGCTGAGACCGTGTCTGGCAATCACATCGCGTAAGGGAGGCAAGTCAGGCATTATTGCGCCGCGCGACCATCTCACCCGCCATGCGGATGGCGGCGATCATCGCACCCGGATCGGCGATGCCCTTGCCAGCGATGTCGAATGCGGTCCCATGGTCGGGGCTGGTGCGGATGATCGGCAGGCCAAGCGTGACGTTCACACCCTCGTCGAATTCGAGCGCCTTCAAGGGGACCAGCGCCTGGTCGTGATACATGCACAGCGCCGCATCATATGTGGCGCGCGCGCGAGGCGTGAACAGGGCATCGGCCGGGTGCGGGCCGGTCACATTGAGTCCTTCGGCCTGCAGTTTGGCGATAGCCGGCCGGATAATCCGGGCTTCTTCATCGCCGAATTTGCCATTCTCGCCCGCATGGGGATTGAGGCCGGCGACCGCGAGGCGAGGCTGTGCAATCCCGAATTGTCGCTTGAGCGCATCGGCCACGATCCGTGCCTTGTGGCAGATCATTTCGCTTGACAGCATCCCTGGCACGTCCGCCAACGCACAATGAACGGTCAATGGAACCGTGCGCAGCGTGGGGCCAGCAAGCATCATCACTGCGTCTTGTGCCGCGCGACCGCAAGCAGCGGCCAGGAACTCGGTCTGCCCCGGATGATCGAAGCCGATCTTGGCCAATTCGCCTTTGGCGATCGGTGCTGTCACCAATGCGCTGGCTTTTCCGGATTTCGCCAATTCGGTGGCGGTTTGCAGCGAGGCAAGCGCCAGTTCGGC
>SBHJ01000277.1 GCA_006226465.1 Alphaproteobacteria bacterium
ACTTGCTCGCGGTTCGCTTCGAGAAGGATATGGCTGCCACCCGCAAGGTCGAGGCCGAGGTTGACCTCTGGATCAGGCAGCGCATCGGGCCAGGGCGCGTTGGCGGCAGCAAAAATGGAAGGAAGTGCAGCAAGGCAAGCCACCAGAGTCAGCCCCCAGAGCCAAACCCTTTTCCAGGTTGGGAAATCGAGCATTGTCCGGACAGTTCCCTCAGTCGTTCGCGGCAGCGCCGCCGGGCGGGATAATGTCACCGATGGTGCTTTTGACGGCCTTCACGCGCACGCCCTGCGCCAGGTCGATCTCGGCATAATGCTCGTCAACCTTGGCGACCTTGCCGATCAATCCGCCAGCAGTCACAACCTGATCGCCCTTCTTGAGGCCAGCAATCTTCTGCTGATGTTCCTTCTGCCGCTTCATCTGCGGACGGATGATCAGGAACCAGAAAATTGCGATCATGCCGACAATTGGCACCCAGCCCACCCAGGAAGGTTGCGATGCTGCTCCGGCAGCGGCGGCGAGAAATTGGATCATGGAGCTTGCCTGCAAGAATTGGGTTCAAACAAATTTTCGGAAGAGATGCGGCGGCCATTGTCGCCCACTCCCCTTCCCGTATCGCTAAGTGGGCGCGCCTAGCAGCAATGCAAGCCCCCCGCAATCGAGCAAGCCGAGTAAAGACCGCTTATCCGTGCTTGCATGGCAGGAACCTGCGCCCTATAGGCGCGCGCTCCACTGGTAACGGGACGTAGCGCAGCCTGGTAGCGCACCATACTGGGGGTGTGGGGGTCGCTGGTTCGAATCCAGTCGTCCCGACCAGTGGTTTATCTCCATTCGCTGTTGCGCGCCGCGCGCTTGCCTCCTAACCGCTTGAGCCAACAGGAGGTGAATTGAGCGTGACCAGCACCCTTTCCCGCATGCGAAGCTGGCTGTTCGCTCCCGGCGACAGCGAGAAGAAGATGGCCAAGGCGGCAGACAGCCCGGCCGACATCGTGCTGCTCGACCTCGAAGATTCGGTCATGCCTGAAGGCAAGCCCGCCGCGCGTGCGCAGGTGTCGGCTTTCCTGACCTCCCGTTCTGACCGCCAGCGAATCTGGGTGCGGATCAATCCTATGCAATCCGGCGAGATCGAAAAAGACCTCGCCGCGATAATGGCGACCGCGCCCGGTGGCGTGATGCTGCCCAAGGCCGAGGGGCGCGAGGATGTCGAGGCGCTCGACGCAATTCTCAGCGAACATGAGGCGCAACATGGAATTGCTCAAGGATCCACATTGGTTGCGGCGCTGGTGACCGAGACCGCCGCGGCAATGTTCACCACCGGCAGCTATTGCGGCGCGCCACGACTTGCGGCGATGACTTGGGGGGCGGAGGATCTCGGCGCGGCGATCGGCGCGCGCATCCAGCATCGGCCCGACGGACAATATATGCCAGTATTCGAGCTCGCGCGGACGCTGTGTTTGCTCGGCGCGGCGGCGGCGGGCGTCGCCCCGATCGAGACGATCATGCCCGATTTCCGCGACCTAGAAGGGCTCGCTGCACGCGCGCGCATGGTCCGCAGCCAGGGCTTTCGCGGGATGCTGGCGATCCACCCCGATCAAATTGCGACGATCAACGCAGCCTTCACCCCCGGCGAGGAGGAGATCGCGCATGCCCGCAGGGTGATCGCGGCCTTTTCCGTCAATCCTGGCCAGGGCGCTGCCAGACTCGACGGGTCGATGGTCGATATTCCGCATCTCAAGCTGGCGAAGGCGCTGCTGGCCGATGCCGGACTCGACGAATAGGCTATCTATTTTCCTACAGGAACCCATTTGGTTAAATCGTGTGCGATTCGCAGCAATGGAGCGCACGTCATGTCCATCATCGACGCCCTGATCGGTCCCCTCGCCAAGATTATTGACAAGATCATCCCCGATAAGGAAACGCGCGAGCGCACCAAGCTGGAATTGTTGCGGCTGGAGGGGTCTCAGGAGATGGAGCTGATCCAGGCCCGCCTGCAGGCGATCGTGGCCGAGGCGCAATCATCCGATCCCTGGACCAGCCGCGCGCGCCCCAGCTTTCTCTATGTCATGTACGCGATGATCCTGTGGGCGCTGCCAATGGGCGTACTGGCCGCCTTCAACCCCGGCGCTGCCCGCGAAATCGCCGCCGGAATGAATGCCTATCTCAATGGCCTGCCAGAGCCGCTCTATGCGCTGTTTGGTACTGGCTATCTCGGCTACACCGCCGCGCGCCAGTGGGGCAAGGTCAAGGGCGTCGAGCGGTAGGCCATAAGCAAGCGCTTAAGCGCGTGTTTTAAGCGCTATTCCAATCGACCCAGTCCAACCGTGCCACCAGATTCTCCACCAATTCCGCGAGTGGAGAAAGAATATGGAAGCGCCCGAAGTCCAAACCCGTCGCTGGGACCCAATCGTCAAAATAACCCATTGGGGCATAGTCGGTGTCGTAATTTGCAACGCGCTGCTCGTTGGCGATGGTTCGATCGCACACATTTACGCAGGTTATCTTCTGGCCGCATTACTCGCGCTCAGGCTCGCATGGGGATTGATCGGCCCCGCATCCGCGCGGTTTCGATCATTCCCACCCAGCCCAATGCGCGCGATCAAGCACATCGGTGACATTCTTGCCGGCCGAAAAGAAGAGCACAGCTCGCACAATCCGCTGGGGGCACTGATGGTCTATGCTGTCTGGACGTGCCTGAGCGTTATCGTTGCTACTGGCGTTGCTATGTCTGGGCCACCGCCTTCCGTTGAATTTCCCATTTCCACTTCCATCCTGGTGTCACGCGACGAGCATGGCGAAGAAGAGGAAGGTCAGCATGAAGAGGGCGAACGGGGTCATGGAGGCGAATCCGGCGTAGGCGAATCCGAAGAGGCTTTGGAAGAACTGCACGAAGCAGCGGTAAACCTTCTCTATTTGCTCGTTTTCCTTCATATTGCAGGCGTTGCATTCGAAGCTGCGCGCAGCGGCCGGAGAACACTGACCGCGATGCTGCCAGGAGGAAAGTGAAAGACAGGGCAATCTCGAATATCCGACGCGGCGATCGTCATATCACGACGGTCGCCGTAATCGTCGTGATACAGGCGATTGCAGCTGCATTCTTCCTTGCCGATGCGGTGGTTGACATTTCCACGGGCGAATTGAGCCTGCATATCTTCACCGAAATGCTGATCGCCTTTGCCTTGCTGGCTGGCATCGGACTCGGAGCGTGGCAAACCGCCCAGATGATCGAACAGGCCCGCCATGACGCGGATGCGCTGGCCGTAGCCCGTGGCGCCGCCTCCCAATTGATGGACCTACGGTTTCGCCAATGGGGCCTGACCGACGCCGAGGCAGAAGTGGCTCTATTCTCGCTGAAGGGCTTTGAAGTGGCCGAAATCGCCCGATTGCGGAACGTTGCCGAAGGGACTGTCAGGGCACAGCTGACCTCGATCTATGCCAAATCGGGCGTCTCTTCCCGCCATGCCCTGCTAAGCTTGTTCTTCGAGGACTTGATCGAAATCGAGCATCACTGACATGGCTGAAGCGCCAGTCATGATCCCGTTTCCGGCGTAGGGCATCGAGCGGAAGGGCGGGTAGCTTCGTTTCGACCAAGCTATCGCAATCTCGCACCCGAACCGGTCCATTTGGCGACGACTTCGATCCGAGGTTCGTCGTCGCCTCCGACCGGCCGCGGGTAATGATGGACTGAGAGAACCGTCGCGTAGTTTTCCGCGTCATCTCGGGTGACCATGACACGATCGGCCGGGGAAGGCGGTGTGAGGAACTCATATTCCCCCCAATCCTCCGAATTATCTCCGATCCCACGCACTACGATCAATCTGCCGCGTATCATCCACCAGCCCTTCCTCGCTCCGACATACCATAGCGCAAATGCCCGCTGCGCCAACCGGCTTGCTCAATCGGACGGACTCGATGGACTAAATGCTTCCTCATCCCAAACCGCGCCGCTATGCGCACTGTATGACTGGTTCATCAAACCTCGTTTACGTTCTGAATGGCCCCAACCTCAACCTGCTCGGCATGCGTGAGCCGGAGATCTACGGATCGGCCACGCTCGACGACATTGCCGGCATGCTCGAAGATCGCGCCCTAACGCTGGGCCTCGAAATCGACATGCGCCAGACCAACCACGAAGGGATGCTGGTCGATTGGCTGCACGAAGCGCAGGCAGAGGGCGCGCGCGCAGTGCTACTCAACGCCGGTGCCTATACTCACACCTCGATCGCACTGCTTGATGCGATCAAGGCCATCACAACGCCGGTAATCGAAGTGCACCTGTCCAACCCCAAGCAGCGCGAGGAATTTCGGCACATTTCCTATGTCGGGATGGGCGCTGCCAAGACGGTGGAAGGGTTCGGACCGGACAGCTATATCATTGCGCTGGAAGCGGTAGCGAATGACGAAATCTGAACTTTCGCCACTTGCCAGCCGCAATTCACGCTAATAGTCACGCGCGCTGAACGGAATTTTGAGGGGCAAACATGGCCGAACGCAAGACAGGTGCCGGTCGCGCATCTGGCATGAATGTCGATACCGGGCTCGTCCGCGAGCTGGCAGAACTGCTGGCAGAAACGGGATTGACCGAGATCGAGGTCGAAGACGGCGATCGCAAGATCAAGGTTTCGCGCGGCGGTGGCGCTGCAATTGCAGCAGCACCGACAGCGGCACCGGTTCCGGCAGCAGCCGCGCCAGCGCCCGCTGCGCTTGCACCGGCGGCAGAAGCACCGGCAGCAGATCATGCAGACTCGTTGAAATCGCCGATGGTGGGCACCGCCTATCTCTCGCCCGAACCGGGCGCGGACAATTTCGTGAAAGTTGGCGACAGCGTGAAGCAGGGTGACACGCTGCTGATCATCGAGGCGATGAAGGTTATGAACCCGATCGCAGCCGACAAGGCGGGGACGATCAAGGCGATCTTGATCGAGAACGCGCAGCCGGTCGAATTCGGCCAGCCGCTTGTCGTGATTGGGTAAGGCATGGCGATCACGCGCATATTAATCGCCAATCGCGGCGAAATTGCGCTGCGCATCCATCGCGCTGCGCATGAAATGGGGATCGAGACGGTGGCGGTGCACTCCACCGCCGATGCCGATGCCATGCATGTGCGGCTGGCAGACCACGCCGTATGTATCGGTCCACCGCCCGCAAGCGACAGCTATCTCGACATCGCCGCGATCATCTCGGCCGCCGAGATCAGCCATGCCGACGCTATTCACCCCGGCTACGGATTCCTTTCGGAAAACGCCAAATTCGCCGAGATTGTCGAGGCGCATGATATCGCCTGGATCGGACCCAAGCCCGAACATATCCGCACTATGGGCGACAAGGTCGCCGCCAAACAGACCGCGGGCGCGCTCGGGCTGCCGCTGGTACCCGGATCCGATGGCGCAGTCTCCGACTATGACGAAGCCAAGAAGATCGCCAAGGACATCGGCTATCCAGTGATCATCAAGGCGGCCAGCGGTGGCGGCGGACGCGGCATGAAAGTGTGCGAAGCTGAAGACCAGCTCGAAACGCTGATGAAACAGGCTGGGAGCGAGGCCAAGGCCGCTTTCGGTGACGCTACGGTCTACATCGAGAAGTACCTGGGCGATCCGCGCCACATCGAATTCCAGGTGTTTGGCGATGGCAATGGCAATGCGATCCACCTGGGAGAGCGCGATTGCTCGCTGCAGCGCCGCCACCAGAAGGTGCTTGAAGAGGCACCCTCCCCCGTCATTTCGACCGAAGACCGCATACGCATGGGCGAGGTCTGCGCTCAGGCAATGCGCGACATGGGCTATCGTGGGGCCGGCACGATCGAGTTCCTGTGGGAAAATGGCGAGTTCTACTTCATCGAGATGAACACCCGCCTGCAGGTCGAACACCCGGTGACCGAGGCGATCACTGGGGTTGATCTGGTGCGCGAACAGATTCGCATCGCAGCAGGCAAGCCGCTTTCGGTTGCGCAGGAGGACCTTGAATTCCACGGCCACGCGATCGAGTGCCGGATCAATGCCGAGGACCCGTTCACCTTCGCCCCCTCGCCCGGCAAGGTGACAGCCTATCATGCTGCGGGCGGCATGCATGTGCGCGTCGATTCGGGACTCTATGCCGGCTATTCGATCCCGCCCTATTACGACAGCATGATCGCCAAGCTGATCGTCTATGGCCGCACGCGTGAAGGCTGCATAATGCGATTGCGCCGCGCGCTCGAGGAAATGGTGGTCGAAGGGGTCAAGACCAACATCCCGCTCCACCGCGAATTGCTGCGGCAGGACGACGTGCTGAGCGGCGACTATTCGATCAAATGGCTGGAGCAGTGGCTGGCAAAGCGGGATGCCTAACGCCCGCTAGTGCCCAAACCGGCCAGTACTGTCGTATCGCACTGAAGTGTAAGGCGGCTGGATATAATCCAGCGCGGTGTATGCCGACCTTCCTACACGTGACCTGGAACGGCTGAAGAACAATTCACCGGCGTTCAGCCCCAGCCCCACGAACAGGTGGCGTTGGGGCTCAATCCCGGCAAGGCGATCCTTTTCGAGGAAATTCGAACCGTAGTAACCCAACTGCAGGTCGAGAAAACGCAGCGGTGTCTGCTTCAGCTGTTCGAAGCCTGCACCCTTGATCGAAAGCATGAAGCGTTCCTGCTGGAAATGCTTTTCACCACCGAAAGTGTAGACCTCGCTGTTGGGTTCGATCTGCAGCTTGTAGGATAACTTCTCCTTCAAACCCGGCACAGTATTGCGGAGGACGGAAAATCCAGCTCCAACGAGGTTCATCGCTACATCCTGGAAAGAGAATCCACTCTCGGGTTCGATCCCGTCGGACAGCTCGTTGAAGGTCATCAGGCCCACCGCCATTGCTGCCGCGGTCAAGGCATCACCTTCCGATGCGTTGGTGCGGCGATGGACGCGATCATGCAGCACCTCGGCGATCAAATAGGTGTTGAAGGCGTGCGCCAGCTTGTCGACACCCAAATATTCGCTGTCCTTGCTGAACCAGTGTTCGTTCTTGAGATGGAAGCCGGAGGTGTCCTCACGCAGCTTGTTGGCGCCGGCAAGTGTGAACGCACCCAACAGCAAAAGACTCTCGGTCTTGACCGTCCCGGCCTGCTTCCAGAATCCGCGATGGGTCGAAACACCAGATGGCGCGTGATCGGTCCTGTTGCCCTGCTGGAGAGCGATCGACCCTCTGGGACAATCTGACAGGCATGCCTCATCGCTAGCAGGGCGGGCAGGTTCAAGCACATCGTTGGGGCCCGTTATCAGCGTGGCGCGACGCTGCTGTTCCCAAGTGTCTTT
>SBHJ01000077.1 GCA_006226465.1 Alphaproteobacteria bacterium
CCCGACCACCTTGCGGAACTGCGCCAGGGCCTCGGCATCGCGCTTGAGCGCGACATAGATGCGCGCCAGATGGTACTGCACTGTCGGGTCCTCAGGCAAACCGGTCGCCGCCGGTTCCAGAGCCGCAAGCGCGGTGTCCAGATCCCCGCGGCGGAAGGCGATCCAGCCATAGGTATCCTGAAAGGCCGGAACGTCACGGTCGCGCAGCCGCCGCGCGATCTCATGCGCGCGGGTAAGGGCGTCGGCATCCTCGCTCCCGGTCGCCAGCAGGCTTGCCAGGTTGTTGGCGATGATCAGGTTGTTGCTGTCAGCGGCATAGAGCCGCTCATAAATCCCGATCGCGCCCTGGATGTCACCTTCACGCTCGAGAACGCCGGCCAGAGCCCAGTTGAGCCGCAGGTTGTCAGGATTGGCCGCAATCCCGTCCAGAAGGGCCTGCCGGGCCGCCGCCGTGTCTTCCTGGAGCGCGTGGATGTTATAGAGAGCGAGCCAGAGGCGCTGATCCTGCGGGGTATCTGCCGCCAGATCCCGAAAGGTCGCTGCGGCCGTCTCGATTTCGCCGCCCACCACCTGCACCGAGGCCAGAAGGAAACGCGCGTCGTGGTCTTCGGGGTTTGCGTCCAGTATCTCACGCGCATATTGCCGCGCCGCCTCGACATCGCCCTGAAGCAAGTGGTTCCGTATGATCAGCACGGCGGGGCCTATGCCGGAGTTTCCCTCGCTGGCAAGCGTGTCGAGAAAGCCCAGCAACTCATCTTCGCGGTCCTGCGCCGCCAGCTGGCGTGCCGTCAGCTCATTGACAGCACGCTGTGCGGTGGCGCCATCCTGGCGCTTCAGGGTCTCGATGACCTGCGTCAGGCGGGGCCAGTCCCGGTCACGCATGTAGATATCGCCAAGCCCGCCCAGCAGGGCGATATGGTTCGGGGACAGGCGCAGGGCGTTGATCAAAACGGTCTCTGCGGTGCGCAGATTGTCCTGCGAGATCAGGTGGCGCGCATAGCGCAGGGATTCGTCCGGCGCCTTTCTGGAGGCCTCGACCGCACGGCTCAACATGTCCGCCATCAGGTCACGATTGCCCGCTCGTTCATGGGCCCGTGCCATGATGGTCATTGCTTCGGCATCGTTCGGGGCCTGCCCCAGTGCCGTGCGCAAGGCGACGATGGCCTCGTCGGCACGATCACTCTCGATCAGCCAGGTGGCCCGCATTTTCATTGCGTCGATCTGGGTTTTGTCCTCTTCCAGAACCTGTTCGACCAGGGCCCTGGCTCCGACCCGGTTGTCGGTTGCCTCCAGCATCCGGGCCAGCATGACCATGATGCTGCGGCGCTCGTCGGAGGGCTCCATCGGGTCGATCAGCTCTTCCATCTCGGCAATGGCCGCGTCGCGCTCGCCGAGGTCAAAGCGGAACCCGGCCCGCAGCGCGATCAACCGTTCCCGTTCGGGTGGATTATCTGCAATGATCCTGTCCAGCTCGTGCTTGGCGGCCTCACGGCTGCGCACCTCCGAGAGGAAACGGATATAGGTGATGATGTTTTCGGAAACGCGCGGCTCCTGATCCGCGCGTTCCTTGAGGAATGCCTCGGCCGTATCGGCCTCTCCCTGCGAGACGTACCAGCGCACCAGGGTTGCCGGGATGCTCGGATCTTCGGGAAAGCGGGTGATCATCTCTTCGAGCTGCGCCCGGATTTCGCGTGTTTCGCCCAGCTGATTGAGAACGCCGAGGCGGATTGTATAAAGTTCCTGATTGTCGGGCGTCTCGGCCAGGGCGGCATCAATCGCAGAGAGGGCCGCAGTCCAGTTCCTGGCACGCATCAGATCGGTGATGATGACCTGCCGGGCGATCATCAGATCGGGATCTTCGGCAACAAGCGCCTGCGCTTTCGTCACTGCCGCGCGCTCTGCCGCGGCATCCTTGGCGACAACTGCATCGCGATAGCTGACCGTGGCGTTGATTGCCTGTACCAGACGGTCATCGGGGTCGAGCTCCGCCGCAGCCTGGCCATGGCGGCGCGCCTCTTCCCAGTTGTTGCCCTGCAGCGCCAGTTCGGCAAGGGCGCGCTGGCCGGCCAGACTGTCGGGGTATTGTTCCACCAGCCGCAGGTATTGCCCATAGGCCTCGCGGATATTTCCCCTTGCGCGCTCGGCATCTGCATATAGCAGCCGGGCTTCGCGATGCTGGCCGTTCAGCTGGAAAACATTGCGGAATTCGACCAGGGCACGATCCACGTCCCCTTTTTCCAGCAGTTCAACCCCGGATTGATAATGCTTGTCCGCACGCTGTTCCGCATTGTCGCAGAAGGACAGCATGCCCGCAGTGGCAAATGCCAGAAAGGTAAGTTTGATCATGGTGCCATTATCACATTTCGGGACAGGTTCGACAATCCACCTGTCAATATCCGGTACCGCGCAGCACCACCGAGACGGTCTTGAGCAGGATCGACAGGTCCTGCGAAAAAGACAATGACATCAGATATCTGCGATCAAAGGCGGCACGTTCGGCAAAGCTCGATTCATTGCGGTCGGAAACCTGCCAGGGTCCGGTGATCCCCGGCCGCAGTTCGAAATAGGCCGTGCCGGGATAAATCGAGCGCTGATCCACCATCATCGGACGCGGCCCGACAAGCGACATGTCGCCCTTGAGCACATTCAAAAGCTGCGGCAGTTCATCCAGAGAGGACTTGCGCAGAAAACAGCCAAGCGACGTGATGCGTGGATCGCATTTCAGTTTCTGGCGTTCATTCCATTCGCGGCGGGCTTCGCGGTTCTTGCAAAGATGGTCTTCCAGCAGGGCGTCGGCCCCCGGAACCATCGTGCGGATCTTGTACATGTTAAAGACCCGCCCGCCACGCCCGAGGCGTTTCTGACGGTAAATGGGGTTGCCCCCGGAAAACGACACGAGAACCATCATGCCCAATATGAGCGGCAGGGCAATCGGCAGGGACATCACGACAAGCGCGATGTCGAGGCAACGCTTCGCACCATTGCGATAGGCTGCGCCGCGGTTCTTTGGTTCAGAAACGCGTTTTGTAATAGGCGTTTCCGAAAATTCTCTAATAATCATAATTAATAGCCTTTACCCACATCCATAAGCGAACATGTCGACACCATCCAGCGCGGGAAATCCCAACGCGGTAAATCCGCTCGATGAATTCTCTGAATGAGCAGCACACACTCACTTTTACGCCCCTTTGTCAGTGAACTACTCCGGGCCGCCTAAAACAAGACATAATTTGGTCAAAATTCAAAAATATGCGTCCAAGCCACTGAAAAGATTTAAACTTCGAATTTTCCCGATAAGGACGTCACAGATGGCCACCCCCCTACATCTGGTGATTGTTGTCGGGCCGTCAACAAATCTCCGTGAGCAGGGGGAATAATTCCTTGATGGCCCTGATCGATTCGCGAAGAACCCGCGCCGAAAAGCGCGCGCGGGTGATGCGCCCCGCCTTTCAAATATCTTACTCCCGCCATCAAAGCGCAGAATTTGTCTGTTGAATGATTGGCCTGTAAAGGACAGGTACAATTTAGACAAACGGAGTTTTACGTTCTGCTGTGGTGGCACTTTTAACTGTGCAGTATGACACCAGCCTGCGGAACCAGTTTTGAAAGATGCATATGAAACCGGAGACCCTTTACGCAGATTTTTTCGGCCTGTCCGAGCGGCCCTTCACGCTGCTGCCCGATCCTGCCTTTCTGTTCTGGTCCAAGGCGCATCGCAATGCCTATACGATTCTGGATTACGGGATCTTGTCGCGTGCGCCGATAACCGTGGTGACCGGGGAAATCGGATCCGGCAAGACGACGCTGGTGCATCACCTGCTCAAGAGCACCGAAGAGGCCATTACGATCGGCCTCATTTCCAATGCTCAGGGCGGGCGCGGAGAACTGCTGCAATGGGTGCTTAACGCCTTGTCGCTCGAGGTGTCCGAAGGGGCAAGCTATGTTCAGAAGTTCCAGAAACTGCAGGATTTCCTGATCTCGGAATATGCCGCAGAGCGGCGCGTCGTGCTGATCTTCGACGAGGCGCAGAACCTGTCGATGGAAGGGCTGGAAGAACTGCGCATGCTGACCAACATCAACGCCAACAAGGATGAGCTGATCCAGCTCATCCTTGTCGGGCAGCCCGAGTTGCGCGACATGATCCGCAGCCCCAAGCTGAAACAGCTGGCGCAGCGCGTGTCGGCAAGTTTCCACATCCCGGCAATGGATGAAGAGACGGTGACGGAATACATCCAGCACCGGTTACGCACCGCTGGCGGGGGGGGCAACGAATTTACCATCGGCGCCTGTAAAATGGTCCATGAGCAGACCGGCGGAGTGCCGCGACTTGTCAATCAACTGTGTGATATCGCAATGGTTTACACATGGAGCAAGGAAGAGAAAAAAGTGACCAAAGACATCCTTCAGAGCGTTCTTGATGACGGATTGTTCTTTACAGTCTCCCTGGCAGCGGAAGAGAGTGACAAGACATGAACGACCTGAAATACTATTTCTCGATCTTCCTGCGGCGCCTGCATTATTTCCTTGTGCTCTCGGTGGTCATTTCGGCAGTGGCAGGCATCGCGGCCTTCACCTTGCCCCCAGCCTATGAATCGCAGACCCGGCTTTTGCTGGAAGGCCCGCAGATCCCTACGGAACTGGCCTCGTCCACGGTCATGGTGGGTCTGGCCGAGCAACTCGAGATCATCGAACAGCGGCTGATGACGCGTGCCAATATGCTTGATACCGCCCGCAACCAGCAGGTGTTCGAGGACATCCAGACAATGAGTGCCGACGAGATCGTGGAGGCGATGCAGGCGCGGACCGGGATCAAGAGGGGCGGAACGTCACGCAACCCGACACCGATCCTGACACTTACCTTCGAGGCCCGCAGCCCGGCAATTGCCGCCGGTGTGCTCAACGAATACCTGACCCTGATCGAGCGGCAGAACGCGGAGTTCCGCACCTCGCGGGCGGGCAACACGCTGGCATTCTTCGAACAGGAGGTTCAGCGCCTGGGCCAGAATCTCGACGTACAAAGCGCCCGCATCCTCGAATTCAAGACCGCGAATTCGGGGGCTTTGCCGGACAGTCTCGAATACCGCCTCGATCAGCAGGCCACATTGCAGGAGCAGGTCCGCCAGATCGACCGGGATATCAGCTCGCTCAACAATCAGAGTGAGCGAATTGTACAGATATTCGAGGCCACCGGACAGCTCGGGGCCAACGAGGGCGTGCGTCTGTCGCCCGACGAACAGCGCCTGCAGGAGATGCGGACCCAGCTTGACGAAACGCTCTCTGTATATTCGGCGGAAAACCCCAGGGTGAAGATTCTGGAGGGGCGGATCGAACAGCTTGAGCAGCGGCTTGCGGCTCGGGCCAAGACAGAAGAACCGGCGCCTGAGAGCGAGAGCCGCAACCGCGGTTCGACCACGCTCGATCTTCAGTTGAGCGAGATCGAGACGCGCATCTCGATGCTGGGGGAGCAACGCGAAGAGATCTCCGCAAGGCTGGCGGATCTGGAAGCGTCGCTGGCCCGCACCCCGGCCAATACGGCGACCCTCGAAGAGCTGAACCGGACCTATGCCAATATCGAGGCCCAGTATAATACGGCCGTTGACCGCCTGGCCCAGGCCAGTACCGGCGAGCGGATTGAATCGCTTTCACGCGGTCAGAGGATTTCGATCATCGAGCCGCCCGCCACCCCCAACCTGCCCACCAAGCCGAACCGGCTGCTGATTGCCGGGGGCGGGACGATATTCGGCATCCTGGCGGGGATCGGTCTTGTTGTACTGATCGAATTGCTCAACCGGACGGCCCGGCGCCCCGAGGATATCATTACCCGCATCGGTGTGCGCCCGCTGGCAACCATCCCCTATATGCGCAGCCGGTCCGAAATCCTCAGGAAGCGCCTGGTCAAGCTGATGGTCTATCTGGTGATCCTCGTGGGGTTTCCCGCTGCGGTCTATGCGGTGCACCTTTATTATCTTCCGCTCGACCTTCTGGCCGACCGGGCCATGAACAAGATCGGCGTCCGCTGGTGACCGGTTGCAATTATATCAGGAGCGCTTGAGATGGAACGTATTCAGCAAGCCCTGGCCAAGGCCCGCGCGCAGCGCCAGACGGGCAGTGCCACACGAACAGAACGCCCCTCCATGCCTGAAGTCAGCCAATCGGTTGAAGAGGCCTGGGCGGCGCTTGCACCTTTCAAGGTCAATCGCGCCCTGCTCAAGCACCGTCTGGTGGTTGCCGCAGAACGTGGGCGCGATGCCGCCCCGTATGATCTCTTGCGTACCAAGATCATCCATCAGGCGCAGAGCAACAACTGGCGCCGGGTGGCGATCGTCTCTCCCGATATCGGGGCTGGCAAATCGACCACCTTGGCCAATCTGTCCTTCAGCTTTGAGCGGCAGCGCGACATGCGCGTGCTTTGCATTGATCTCGACCTGCGCCGCCCGGCCCTTCACAAGGTGCTGTCACAGACGACCGATCATTCGATGGCCGATGTGCTGGAGGGTCATGTGCGCTTTGCCGACCACGGCGTCCGCCTCGGAGAGCGGGTCGGCTTCGGGTTCAACAACAGTCCCGCATCCAACCCGTCGGAAATCCTGCTGAGCAGAGGGGCGCGTGAGGTTCTCGACGGGATCGAGCGGGACTATGCGCCGGATCTGACCTTCTTTGACATTTCGCCGCTCAATGCCAGCGACGACAACATCGCCTTTTTGCAGAATGTCGATTGCGCGGTAATCGTTGTCGCCGCCGAAGCCACCCCGATGAAACGTATCGACGAGGCCGAACGTCAGGTGGCGGAGCTGACCAATGTAATGGGCATCGTACTCAACAAGTGCCGCTATATCAGTGACGCCGAGGAGTATGATTACTATTGACGGCCAACACCCGAACAGGGGCGGCAGTGCCCGAGATCGCGATCATCATCCCACATTATAATGATGTGGTGCGGCTGGAGCGTTGCCTTGCCGCGTTGATGGAAAACGATCTGTCGGGGTGTGAAATCCTGGTGGTGGATAACGGCTCGCCACAGCCCCTGACGCAAACACAATCAAGGTTTCCTTCCTTCCGCTTTGTTGTCGAGACGGAAAAAGGCGCCGCCGCCGCCCGCAACAGGGGCGTGCGTGAAACCACGGCGCCCTGTCTGATGTTCATCGATGCCGATTGCCTGCCCGCGTCCGATTGGGTGGCGACCGGCCGCCGGGTGGCGGATAATGCCGATCTCATCGGCGGGCGGGTCGGGGTGTTTGACGAAACCCC
>SBHJ01000271.1 GCA_006226465.1 Alphaproteobacteria bacterium
CTTCATGAAGATTCTGCAGGACTACACCAGCTTCACAGACGACCTGCTTTGTCTGTTGGTCAAGCGAGCGAATGCGGTCCATCCGTCTCAAGGAAAGCAACACGCTCGATCCAGTTCCATCGGGCGTTGCTCCGCCGGACATCCCGCTATTGCCCCCTTGCGGCACGATCGACACGCCAAATTCACTGCAGAGGCGGACGAATGCCGCGACTTCTTCGGTTGACGCGGGCGATGCCATTCCCACCGCTGCGCCCGTGTACCGCCCACGCCAGTCGGTGAGCCAAGGTGACAGTAGATCAGGATCGCAGGTGAAACCGCGCTCTCCCAACAAATCCAGCGCCTTAGCGGCAAATTGGTCCAAATCTCTCATTGCAGCGCAATATGGCACAGCGAATGTGATTATTGCCAGTGCTTGATTGGGCTGCGGTTGGGATTAAGCCGATATTCAACCGCCGTAACTATGTGTTGGCCGGACAAGGGTGAAACGAATCGCGTGATCCAGGGCGGAGCCGCGCTAAAAAAAAGGGAAATCGCGCCAGCGTATCCGACCGATGGACAGCCTGATCACCATATTCGCGCCGCTAGCGCTGCTCTTGCCTATTATCGGCCAGGGCGATCGCGGCGCACCGGAATCGGAACAGGCGCAGTTTGGCTCGAAGGGATCGTTCGCTGCAACTTCGGATGGAATATCACCAGAGCGCGTGGATCTGGATGCACCAGTTCTTAGACCGGCCCAAAATCAGGTTCGCATTGAACAGCGGGTTGTGGTTCGCATCTCGCCGCAGAGCGCGGTACCGCGCCAGAGCCTGATGGCGGAACTGCCGCAACGGGCGCTTCCGCCGCGCTTCGAAGAGCGTAAAATGGAAAAATGCTTGCCGGTTTCGGGCATTGCCGGGGTCCAAACTGGAAGTGGTAACCGCTTGTTGCTGTTCCTGCGCGATCGGCGGGTGGTGACAGCCAGTCTCGAGAAATCGTGTCGTGCACGCGATTTCTACTCCGGTTTCTATGTCGAGAAGAACGAGGACGGCAGGCTTTGTGTTGATCGCGACAAACTTCAGTCGCGCAGCGGCGCAAAATGCGAGATCGCGCGTCTGCGCGAATTGGTGCAGGTCTCGGACTGACTGTCGCACCGTTTTCTTGACTTGAGGGCGTATTTCGGCAAAGGGCGCGGCGACCCTTGCGGCACCGCTGCGAGGGCGAGTTTACCAGGGGCCTCTACGCCTCTCGCTATCCGGAAAATCGAAAACACATGAATTTTGCCGATCTCGGCCTTTCTCCCGAATTGCTGAAAGCGGTCGAAGCCGCGGGGTACAGCGAGCCGACGCCGATCCAGGCGCAGGCCATTCCTGCCGTATTGATGATGCGCGACATGATCGGCATCGCGCAGACCGGAACAGGCAAGACCGCCAGCTTCGTGCTGCCGATGATCGATATCCTTGCCAACGGCCGCCGCCGCGCGCTGATGCCACGTTCGCTCATTCTCGAGCCGACCCGTGAACTGGCCGCGCAGGTGGCCGAGAACTTCGAAAAATATGGCAAGAACCACGATCTCAGGATGGCGCTGTTGATCGGCGGCGTTCAGATGGGTGACCAGGTCAAGGCGCTCAACGAAGGCGTCGATGTGCTGATCGCCACCCCGGGCCGGCTGATGGACCTGTTCGAGCGCGGCAAGATCCTGCTCAACGGTTGCGAGCTATTGGTGATCGACGAGGCGGATCGGATGCTCGACATGGGCTTCATTCCCGATATCGAATTCATTTGCTCCAAATTGCCCGAAACACGCCAGACCATGCTGTTTTCGGCCACCATGCCGCCCCCGATCGAAAAGCTGGCGAAGACATTCCTCAGCAATCCAAAGCGGATCGAGGTCAACCGTGCGGCGAGCGCCAATGAAAATATAACGGCGTTCAAGATCAATGTGAAATCGCGCGCCAAGCGAGAGACGTTGCGATGGCTGTTGCAGCACGATCATGTCGAGACGGCGATTATCTTTGCCAACCGCAAAACCACTGTGCGCGAGCTCAACAAGAGCCTGCAAAGCCATGGTTTTGCCAGCGGCGAGATTCACGGCGACATGGACCAGACCAGCCGCATCCGCGAACTGGAGCGGTTCAAGGCGGGCGAAATCAATATTCTCGTTGCATCGGATGTTGCCGCGCGCGGGCTTGACGTCAAAGGCGTGAGCCACGTGTTCAATTTCGATACGCCCTGGCACCCGGATGACTATGTCCACCGCGTCGGTCGCACCGGCAGAGCTGGGGCAAAGGGCCGCGCCTTCACCTTCGTGGCGGAGGAAGATGGCGAAGCAATCGCCAATGTCGAAAAACTGACCAAGACAAAGATCCCCGTCTTCGGCAAAGGCGATGTCCGGGTTGAGCTGGTCGAAAAACCAGCTGGAAGCGCACCCGAAGAGAAACCTGCCGGACGTTCGCGCAGCCGCGATGAGCGCGACGAGGAAACGCCGCGTGAGGATCGTCCGGCAAGAAAGCCTCGCCGCGAAAAGGAACCGCGTGAAGAACGCAAACCTGCTCGCAGCGCCCGACAGGATGAGCAAGACGATCCGGTGCCCGCCGGCGAATGGAACGGCCCGCGCCCGGGCTTCCTTGATGTGGGATTGGGTTAGTCGGCCAGTTTCACGAAGCTGTCGATCACGCGTTTGGTGCCAGCGTGTTCGAACTCGATCTCGAGCTTGTTGCCTTCCTGGTCGATGACGTTCCCATAACCGAACTTCTCGTGGAATACGCGCTGGCCGATCGCAATATCGCCGCGCGGTTTGGCTGCGAAACTGGCAGCTGAGCGCTTGTTTTCCTGAACCCGGGCCGGGCGAGTTTCATAGCCGGTGGCCAGTGCACGCTGCCAGCCGGGGCCGCGTGCAGTGCTGCGATCAGGTCGCGATTGCGATACATGCGCGAAGGGATCTTCCTGCTCGGTCCAATTTGCCCGCCACAGCGAAGCGCCTCCGGTCAACGTGGTTTCCTGATCGATATGTTCAGCCGGCAGTTCTTCGATGAAGCGGCTGGGGATCGAACTGGTCCATTGGCCGTAGATGCGGCGATTGGCGGCGTGAAAGATCGAGCAGCGCCT
The DNA here is from genome assembly GCA_006226465.1 of Alphaproteobacteria bacterium. Lineage (GTDB taxonomy): Bacteria > Pseudomonadota > Alphaproteobacteria > Sphingomonadales > Sphingomonadaceae > Erythrobacter. The sequence continues at coordinate 3,085 of SBHJ01000271.1, forward strand.
GCGGGCGCGGGTGATCGCGACATAGGCCAGGCGCCGTTCTTCCTCGAGGCTGGCAAGCCCACCTTCGTCGATGGCGCGCTGGCTCGGGAAGACGCCTTCCTCCCAGCCGGGCAGGAAGACATGGTCGAATTCCAGGCCTTTGGCCGCGTGCATGGTCATGATGGTGACGGTTTCTTCCGCATCGGCGGCGTCATTGTCCATCACCAGGCTGACATGCTCGAGGAAATCGCCAAGGGTTTCGTATTCCTCCATCGCGCGGGCGAGCTCGGACAGGTTTTCCATCCGTCCAGCACTTTCAGCGGTGCGTTCCTTCTGCAGCATGTCGCTATAGCCGCTTTCGTCGAGCACCATGCGCAGCAGGTCTGCAGGCGTGACCAGCTCAGCCTGTTCGCGCCAATGGAGGAACTGCCGCAGCAGAGCCCCGATCGTGGTGGCCGCGCGTGTGGGCAATTCGTCGCTATCGGCCAGTTGCAGCGATGCGGCGGCGAGTGGCATTCCGGTGCGCCGCGCATGCTGGTGCATTTTTTCGAGAGTCTTCGCACCCAAACCGCGCTTGGGCTGGTTATAGATACGTTCGAACGCCAAATCGTCTTGCGGCTGGGCGATAACCCGCAGATAGGCCAGCGCATCGCGGATCTCAGCACGCTCGTAGAAACGAAATCCGCCGACGATACGGTAGTTGATCCCAACTTGGATGAAGCGATCTTCAAACTCGCGGGTCTGATATTGCGCACGAACAAGGATCGCGACCTGGTTGAGCGCCGCACCTTCGCCTTCGAGCCGCTCAATCTCCTCGCCCACCCGGCGCGCCTCTTCGGGTGCGTCCCACACGCCAACTACGCGCAGTTTTTCGCCGTGATTGTGCTCGGTCCACAAGGTCTTGTCGTGGCGCTGGCTGTTGGCGCTTATCAGGCCCGAAGCAGCACCCAGGATGTGCGGGGTGGAGCGGTAATTCTGTTCCAGCTTGATCACCTTGGCGCCGGGAAAGTCCTTCTCGAAGCGCAGGATATTGGCGACTTCCGCGCCGCGCCAGGAATAGATCGACTGATCGTCGTCGCCCACTACACAGATGTTCTTGTGGCTTTGTGCGAGCAGCCGCAGCCACAGGTACTGGACCGCGTTGGTATCCTGATATTCGTCAACCAGGATATATTTGAACCGGCGTTGGTAGTCCTCCAAGACCTCGCGTTCGCGCCGGAAGATGTTGAGCATGTGCAGCATCAGATCGCCGAAATCGCAGGCGTTAAGCGCCTTAAGTCGATCCTGGTAAAGCCGGTAGAATTGCTGGCCACGGCCATTGGCATAGCTCTCATTCTCCACCGCATCGAGATCCTCCGGATTGAGCCCGCGGTTCTTCCAGCGGTCGATCAGCCCGGCCAGTTGACGCGCAGGCCAGCGTTTCTCGTCAAGATCGTTCTGGGTGATGAGCTGCTTGAGTAGCCGCAATTGATCGTCGGTATCGATGATCGTGTAATTGCTTTCCAGCCCGACCAGCTCGGCATGGCGGCGCAGCATCTTGGCACAGATCGAATGGAATGTGCCAAGCCAAGGCATGCCTTCCACTGCTTCGCCCAGATGTCCTGTAACCCGTTCGCGCATTTCGCGCGCGGCCTTGTTGGTGAAGGTCACGCAGAGGATCTGGCTGGGCCAAGCCCGTCCGGTTGCGACCAAATGCGCCAGCCGCGAAGTCAGCGCTGCGGTCTTGCCCGTGCCGGCCCCGGCCAGCATCAGCACCGGCCCTTCAGTGGTTACCACTGCCTCGCGCTGCGGCGGGTTCAGCCGCGCAGCGTAGGCCGGAACTGGTGCGCCTTCTGGCGATTGGGGCTGGGCATCGCGGGTCATCTTGGTAATGCGAACAAGTAGGGAACGGAGCTCGGTGGGGCAAGCATCAATCCTTGGCCGTCAACAGTGTGAGCTTGGCTTTTCCGACCTTGCGCTCGGCCTCGATTGTCAGGTCCTTGACCGCAACATCCTCCTTTGCGGAGGTTTCGACGGCGATCCATGTTGCCGGGCCGATCCAGCCTAGCCGCAGGAGCCGGTCAAGCGCCACCGCGCCCGCGCCAGTGCCGTAGGGCGGATCGAGCAGCAGCAAATCATAAGGTGCCCGTGCGGGGCTAAGCGAGGTGACCGATCCGGCCTGGACCGACCCTCGTCCGCGAGCACCGAGGGTGTCGATATTGGCACGGATTGCCTTCAGCGCCTCCGCCTCCTGCTCCACGAACAGGCAATGCGCTGCGCCGCGTGACAAGGCTTCCAGCCCTAACGCGCCGGACCCGGCAAACAGATCTGCCACTTGCAGTCCCTCGAACGAGCCCAGCCGGCTGGCGAGCATCGAGAACAGGGTTTCGCGGGTGCGATCTGCTGTGGGGCGGGTACCATCACCTTTGGGGGCGGAAAGCTTCCGTCCGCGCCACTCGCCCGCGATGATTCTCATTCGCCGCCCAGCTTCTTCATCTGGTTGCGAAAGCGACCCAGTTCGTGACTGCGGATTTCCTGTGCTGCCCCGCGCGGCAAGTCGCCCAGTTCGAAGGGGCCATAGGCGGTGCGGATCAGGCGGCTGACTTGCAGGCCCAGGTGTTCGAGCACGCGGCGCACTTCGCGGTTCTTGCCCTCAGTGATGGTCAGTTCGATCCACCGGTTGCGACCGGTGCTCCGCTCCAGATTGGCATCTATACTGCCGTAATGCACGCCATCTACGGTAATCCCGTCGATCAGTTCTTCGAGCGCTTCCTGCGTAATGTCGCCAAATGTGCGAGCACGATAGGTGCGCGGAATTCCGGACGAAGGTAGCTCCATCTGGCGCTTCAACTCGCCGTCATTGGTGAGCAGCAGCAGACCTTCGGTGTTGAGGTCCAGTCGTCCGATCGGCATCAATCGAGGAGTCTTCTTGGGTAAGGCGTTGCGCAGCGCGGTATAGATCGTGGGGCGGCCCCTTGGATCGCTTTCGGCCGTGATCAGGCCGGTCGGCTTATGGAAGGCGAACAGCCTGGTCGGTTCCGGCGCAGCGACCGGCTTGCCATCTACCGTAACGCCGCGCAGGTCTTTCAGTATCGTAGCCGGGGTCTCGAGGATCAGGCCGTCTATCGCCACGCGACCATCAGCGATCATGCGTTCGACTTCGCGGCGGCTGGCAACCCCTGCGCGGGCTAGCAATTTGGCTATGCGCTCGCCTTCGGGGCGCGCGGCATCGGGTTGGGGGGTATCCGACATATTGGCAGCGACTAGGCGCTCAATTCACCTCGCGCAACGCCTGTTCGACAATCTCGTTGAAACGGGTGATCCCGCCTTCGAGCGTTCCGATGGTCAGCTGCTCGATTGCGCCGCTCGAAAGGCCTTGCTGCCCCAGTTCGGCGGCGCGGAAATCTTCGCTCGCGAAGACGCCGCCGTCGAGCAGCTTCCAGCTGCGTTCCCAATGGTCGAGTGCCTTCTCGGTCTTGGGCTCCTCCGGGATCAACATGAAATCCTCGACCAGCGTGTGATCGACCGATTGCGGCATCAGCACCATGACGTTGACGTAATCGGGGCTGGGGATGATGACCGTGGCAGGTAGCAGCTGATAGGCATAGGTCACGACCCGACGCAGCGCCGCCATATCGTTGAGATCGACGCCCTCCATCTCTTCAAGTCTTCCTACTGCGGCGCGCTGATGCGGGCCAACAGTGTCGCCAATCGAAACGCCGTCTTTGAAGAAGGGACCAATCGTATTCGCGTGGAGCCGGGTGACATGGTAGCTTTCAAGGAAGGCATCCATGATCAGCTTCCAGTTTCCGGCGACCGAATGAGTCTTGCGGCGGAAGAGATAGCTCTCGCGCATAAAGAAACGGTCGAAATCCTCTCCCAGCGTGATCGTGTGGGAAAAGTCTGCATCTTCGCGCGGAGAAAACCAGATAAGTCCACCGGCCTCGCAGCTGGGTAGTTCGACCAGGCCATAATCGCCCTTGTCCATACCAGGAAATGTTTCGGGTCGGGGCAGGGCGAGCAGCTTGCCGTCGAGGCGATAGGTCCAGGCGTGATAGGGGCAAACCAGCCGCTTGGCGCATTGCACATCCTGCCCTTCGACCAACCGGGTGCCCCGGTGTTTGCATACGTTGAGGAAGACATGCGCCTTGCCTTCGCCATCGCGCGTGATCAGCAGCGG
>SBHJ01000042.1 GCA_006226465.1 Alphaproteobacteria bacterium
CCGACTCCCATGGCGCGGTACATATTCATAACCGGCGGCGTGGTCTCATCGCTTGGCAAGGGACTGATGGCAGCTAGTCTGGCTGCTCTCCTTCAGGCGCGCGGCTACAAGGTCCGTATTCGGAAATTCGATCCCTATCTCAATGTCGATCCGGGCACGATGAGCCCGTACCAGCATGGCGAAGTCTATGTGACCGATGATGGGGCAGAGACCGATCTCGACCTGGGGCACTATGAACGCTTCACCGGAGTTTCGGCGCGGCAAAGCGACAATATCACCTCCGGCAGGGTCTATCGCGATATCATCGCAAAGGAACGGCGCGGCGACTACCTGGGCGCAACGGTTCAGGTAATTCCGCACGTGACCGATGCGATCAAGGAATTCGCACTGGCCGACCAGGATGATCACGATTTCATCCTGTGCGAAATCGGTGGCACCGTTGGCGACATCGAATCGCTTCCCTTTATGGAGGCGATTCGCCAGCTGCGGAACGAGCTGGAACCCGATCAAACCGTATCGGTCCATGTCACACTGGTGCCCTATATCGCCGCTGCGGGAGAGCTGAAGACCAAGCCGACCCAGCATTCGGTGCGCGAGCTCGCCAGCCTTGGGATCAAGCCTGATATCCTGCTGTGCCGCTGCGAACATCCGCTCCCCGAAGGCGAGCGGCGCAAGATCGCGCAATTCTGCAATGTGCGCGCCGAGGCAGTTATACCGGCGCTCGATGCGCCGTCGATTTACTCGGTACCCCAGCAATATCATGAGGAAGGCCTCGACGCTGAGGTGCTGCGCGCCTTCGGTATCACCGATGCGCCTGAGCCTGACCTGTCCGCATGGGAAGACGTCACCGATCGCTATTTCAATCCAGAAGGCGAAGTGACGATTGCCGTTGTAGGCAAATATGTCGGCTTGCCCGATGCATACAAATCGCTCAACGAGGCATTGATCCACGGTGGGCTGGCCAATCGGGTCAAGGTCAATATCCGCTGGATCGACGCCGAGATTTTCGAACAGGATGAAAGCGATATCGCGGCCCAGCTCGAGCCAATGCATGCAATCCTTGTGCCCGGCGGATTTGGCGAGCGCGGTAGCGAGGGCAAGATTTCCAGCGTTCGCTTCGCGCGCGAACGCCAAGTGCCATTCTTCGGTATCTGCCTGGGTATGCAAATGGCCTGCATCGAAGCTGCCCGAACCGCCGGATTTTCCGATGCATCATCGACCGAGTTCGGACCGACCAGCGAGCCGGTTGTCGGGATAATCACCGAATGGATGAGCGAAGAAGGCCTGCAAACGCGCGAGTCAGGTGGAGATTTGGGCGGGACGATGCGCCTTGGGGCTTATGACGCAAGGCTTTCGGCCAATAGCCATGTCTCGCAGATCTACGGTGGCGCAACCACGATTTCCGAGCGCCACCGCCATCGCTACGAAGTCAACAGCGGCTATATTGCGCCGCTCGAATCTGAAGGGCTGATCTTCTCCGGCATGTCACCCGACGGGTTGCTCCCGGAAATCGTCGAACGGCCCGACCATCCGTGGTTTGTCGGTGTGCAATTTCACCCGGAATTGAAGTCGAAGCCGTTCGATCCGCATCCGCTTTTTGCCGGCTTCGTTGCCGCTGCAGTTGAGCAATCCCGACTCGTTTGACTTTGTCGGGTAGTGTGGCCTGAACCGAGCGGCCGAAAAGGCTCGAACCGTGAAATGCCGCTGGTGAAGCAATCTGTCCCGAAGTGGCAAGGGTATGCGATTTAGCTTGCGTGCCAAGGTAGTTAGGCACTAGGCTTTGATATAAGTTAACGCGAGGCCTGCTTTGAGGGGGGTAAGGCTGCAGGATCGCGGAAAGTGGCTGCTGCGAATGGCACTGTTTGAACAGAACACACAAGCTCAACCCGAAGTTGAATGTCTTCTGCGACCCGGACGTTCAGCATTGGAAGAGGCGGCTTTCGAGTCGCGGGGGCGGAGTAAGTTCCGCCCCCACAATCTCAAAACGCATATCTGGCCTCAGGCGGCGTTGGCCTCGTCTTCACTGGAAGTCGGGACTGCCTTGAGCGTGCCCTGGCCATTTACGGCGATCTTCTTGGGCTTCATAGCTTCGGGCACTTCGCGGACGAGATCGATCACCAGCAGGCCGTCGGCCAGATCGGCGCTCTCGACGCGGACATAGTCGGCCAATTCGAAGCGGCGCTCAAACCCGCGATTGGCGATGCCGACATGGAGCATCTCGCCGCGCAGATCCTCTTCATCACGCTTCTTGCCCTGTACCACCAGCAGGTTCTGCTGGGCGGTAATTTCAAGGTCTTGCGGGCGGAAGCCGGCAATTGCGAGCGTGATGCGGTAGCTGTCGTTTCCGCGGCGTTCGATGTTGAATGGGGGATAATTGTCGCCGTTGTTGTTGCGGATCTGGCTTTCAAGCTGATCGAACAGGCGATCGAAGCCAACCGTGGTCCGGCGATAAGGAGTGAAATCAAAACGAGACATCTCTACAAATCCTCTTATGAGCAATCTGAACTTGAGGGGTCTGCAAAGCGCAGCACCCCGTGTCGGTCACCGTTAGCCCCCTATTCAGGCGGGCCATGGTAGCACTAACATGGGTGTTGGATCAGGGCTTTTCAAGAGTGTGAGATATTCATTCAATCCATTGAAACACAAGGTAATTTATGAGCAATACCAGGGTCGATATCTATACAAAGTTCGCATGCGGTTTTTGCGTACGGGCAAAGCACCTGCTCTCCAGCAAAGGGGTGGAGTTCAACGAACTGGACGTGACTATGGGCGGACCGAACCGCGACGAGATGTTGCGCCGTGCGCCCATGGCTCGGACGGTGCCGCAAATCTTCATCGGCGATGTCTACGTTGGCGGTTCTGATGAGCTTGTCGCACTTGAACGAGAGGGCAAACTCGACGCCCTGTTGACCGAGGGCTGATTGCAAGCATGCCGCGGATCGCTGTCCTCCAAATGACGTCCGGTATCGAAACGGATGCAAATGCGCAGGTCATCGATGATGCGACTAAGCGCGCGGCCGAGGGTGGGGCAAGCATGATCTTCACTCCTGAAATGTCCGGCCTGCTTGATCGCGATCGCAAGCGGGCAGCCGACAAGATCGTCTTGGAGAATTCAAGCACCGTCCTTGCGACAGCGCGAAATGCAGCAGCCAAGGCTGGTGTCTGGATGTGCCTTGGTTCGCTCGCGATCCTGCGCGAGGATGGAAAACTGGCCAATCGCAGTTTCGCTATAACGCCAGACGGATCGATAGCGGCGCGGTATGACAAGATTCACATGTTCGATGTTGAATTGGCTACTGGCGAAACCTGGCGTGAAAGTTCGGCCTATACGCCTGGTGACCATGTCACCGTGGTGGAGGATACACCGCTCGGACGGCTTGGCCTGACGATCTGCTACGACCTGCGCTTTCCTGCGCTGTTCGAGGCACTGGGGAGGGCGCAATGCGATGCAATCGCAATCCCAGCTGCTTTCACCGTACCAACCGGCCTGGCGCATTGGCACGTACTCCAACGGGCGCGTGCGATCGAAGCCAGCGCTTTCGTGATCGCTGCTGCGCAAGTGGGCAAGCATGAAGATGGGCGCGAAACATACGGCCACAGCCTGGCAGTGGACCCATGGGGAGATATTGTGCTCGATATGGGTGGGGAGATCGCGGGGCTTGGCTTTGCAGAAATCGATCTGGCACGCATTGCGGAGGTGCGATCTCAACTACCAAGCCTTGCCAACAAGCGTACAATTGCGACATAGGCCGCCGCAATGATCGTATTCGACCTCATATGTGACGAAGGACACCGCTTCGAAGGCTGGTTCGGCAATTCGCAGGATTTTGCCGACCAGCAGGAATGCGGGCTGGTCGCCTGTCCGCAATGTGGATCGCCCGCGATATCGAAAGCGCCGATGGCACCTGCGGTTCCGGCAAAGGGCAATACTCGGCCCGAGCCCACGGTTGCGGCCGATTCCGTGCCAGTGAGCAACAAACCATTGCCAGTGGAAGTGCAGAAAGCTCTCGCCACACTGGCTAAGGCGCAAGAGAATGCGCTGAAAAACAGTACCTGGGTGGGTGACAAGTTCGCCGAACAATCGCGCGCCATGCATTATGGCGAGCAGACAGAGAAGCCGATCCACGGACGCGCAAGCAGCGAAGAGGCGAAGAACCTGCTCGACGAAGGCATTGCAGTTGCGCCCTTGCCGTTCCCGATCGCACCGCCCGACGAACTCAATTGATTTGCTGAAGGCACGTCCCTAAACGAGCCGCCGTGCGCCCGTAGCTCAGCAGGATAGAGCATCAGATTCCTAATCTGGGGGCCACAGGTTCGAATCCTGTCGGGCGCACCATCCTACTTCTTGCACAAGCCGTGGACATGGCGGTTTGGAACAGGCAAGCAGCCACGAAGATCTCTCGGGGTGAACGATTCAGCATGCAGGAAAACGAGGAATTGGCCGAAATCCGGCGGGCCGTACGGGCGCTGTGCGAGGAATTTCCCGGCGAATATTGGCGCGAGAAGGACCGTGATCGCGCCTATCCAGCCGAATTTGTCGATGCGCTGACCCATTCGGGTTTTCTCGCCGCGCTGATTCCCGAACAATTTGGCGGCAGCGGTCTGAAGCTCGACGCCGCTGCGGTTATTATGGAGGAAATTCAGGCGTCGGGCTGCAATGGCGCCAGCGCGCATGCGCAAATGTACATCATGAACACCCTGCTGCGGTACGGTAGCGCTGAGCAAAAGGCGGAATACCTGCCCAAGATAGCCAGTGGCGAATTGCGATTGCAGGCGTTTGGTGTTTCGGAGCCAACCAGTGGCACCGACACGCTTTCGCTCAAGACCCGGGCGGTGCGGGACGGCGATCACTATGTCGTCAACGGCCAGAAGATCTGGACCAGCAGGGCCGAGCATTCGGACCTGATGTTGCTGCTCGCCCGTACGACGCCGCGCGATCAGGTCCAAAGCAAAACCGAAGGGCTTTCGATCTTCCTCGTCAACATGCGTCAAGCGCGTGAGGCCGGCGGGATGACAATCAAACCGATCCGCACGATGATGAACCATTCGACGACCGAAGTGTTCTTTGACGACATGCGCATCCCTGCGACTGCCTTGATCGGCGAGGAAGGGAAGGGCTTTCGCTACATCCTATCGGGCATGAACGCCGAGCGCATCCTTATCGCTGCCGAATGCGTAGGTGATGCCAAGTGGTTCATCGAGAAGGCCAGCGCCTATGCCAAGGACCGCAGCGTGTTCAGCCGTCCGATCGGGCAAAACCAGGGCGTGCAGTTCCCGATCGCGCGGTGCTATGCGCAAATGCGCGCCGCCGAACTCATGGTCCACCATGCGGCGCGAGTGTATGATCAGGGCGGCAATCCGGGTGAAGAGGCGAACATGGCCAAGCTGCTTGCATCGGAGGCAAGCTGGGCAGCAGCCGACATGTGCGTGCAGACCTTTGGCGGGTTCGGGTTCGCTGAAGAATATGATGTCGAGCGTAAGTTTCGTGAAGCGCGGCTCTATACGGTTGCGCCGATCAGCACCAATCTGATCCTGTCATATTTGGCCGAGCATGTGCTCGGCCTGCCGCGATCTTACTGAAAAGCGTAACAATCCGCTTGTGTCGGCGAGTTAACTGTGATTCTGTAGGCAAATGGTGAGAAAGGGAATCATCGGCAAGCTGCCACCAGACCAACTCAAGCAGGGCGCGGGGCTGGGCATCCTGCTGTTGCTGACGATTCTCGCCATTGCAGGACCAACCGGCCTGTTGGCATGGAGCGAGAACGCCAAGCTGCTCGATCAGCGCAAGGTGCAGATCGCGATCTTACAGGACCAGCGCGACGAGCTGCGTAGCCGCGTGGACCAACTTGATCCCAATGGTGCCGATCCCGATCTTGTCGGTGAATTGCTGCGCAAGAATCTCAACGTCGTCCATCCCGATGAAGTGGTGATCACCCTCGAACAGGAATAGGGCGCTGCACGCCCTGTTTTCGTATGCAAAGGCGCGCTTTACGTTGCGTAAGCAATCGGCTTGTGCATATAGCCGCTTCGGCCCGCACCCTCCCCAGGTGCCTTGCAGTCACACGAGGTAACTACTTTGGCAAAGCCCGCGAAAACGCGAAAGAATACCGCAGCAGCCCAGGATCCCGGTTTCGCGCTCCACAGCCTGCAGGAAGCGCATGAGGCGAACCCGCGCTATGATGCGAGCGTCGAAGAAATGCTCACGTTCTACGAACAGATGCTGCTGATCCGGCGGTTCGAGGAAAAAGCGGGGCAGCTTTACGGACTGGGCCTGATCGGCGGATTCTGTCACCTTTATATCGGGCAGGAAGCTGTCGCGATCGGGCTGCAAAGCGCGCTCGATAACGATCGCGACAGCGTGATCACTGGTTATCGCGACCACGGCCACATGCTGGCCTATGGCATCGACCCCAATGTCATCATGGCCGAATTGACCGGACGCCAGGCAGGTATATCCAAGGGCAAGGGCGGGTCGATGCACATGTTCTCGACCGAGCACAAATTCTACGGCGGGCACGGGATCGTTGGCGCACAGGTTTCGCTCGGAGGTGGGCTGGCGCTGGCGCACAAATACAATGAGGACGGTGGGTTGTGTCTCGCCTATTTCGGTGACGGCGCATCGAACCAGGGCCAAGTGTACGAAACTTTCAACATGGCCGCCCTGTGGAACCTGCCGATCGTCTTCGTGATCGAAAACAACCAATATGCCATGGGCACCGCGGTCAAGCGCAGCTCGGCAGAGACTGAATTCCATCGCCGCGGCACGGCCTTCCGCATCCCCGGTATGGATGTGAACGGGATGGACGTGCTCGAAGTGCGCGGCGCGGCGGAGATTGCCTTCAAGCATGTGCGCGAAGGCAAGGGCCCGGTACTGATGGAGCTCAACACCTATCGCTATCGCGGCCACTCCATGTCCGATCCGGCCAAGTATCGCAGCCGCGAGGAAGTCCAGGACGTGCGCGAGCACAAGGATCCGATCGAGGGGTTGAAGAAGACCCTGCTGGAAAAGGGCAAGACCGAGGACGATCTCAAGGCAATCGACAAGGCGATCCGCGCCCGCGTGGCCGAGAGCGCCGACTTTGCCGAAAGCTCGCCCGAGCCTGCACCGGCCGAACTCTACACCGATGTCTTGGTGGGGGAGTATTGAGC
>SBHJ01000134.1 GCA_006226465.1 Alphaproteobacteria bacterium
GGCTTTTCCCCAAGGAATCGGCTCTGAGCTTGCTGCAAACTTGCCGCCCGTGCCCCGCGCGCTAAGGTCAAATCACATTATTCCGGCGCTTTCGGGCGATTCCGGCCGCTGGGAGTCCTTCGGGGTCTATAACGACAACGTCAAACGCCAGAACAAGGCATGAGAAGGTAGAGATGAAGGCCACAATCGAACGCGCGACACTGCTGCGCTGTCTCTCTCACGTTCAGTCGGTGGTGGAACGCCGCAACACCATTCCGATCCTCTCCAACGTGTTGATCGATGCCAGCGATGGCGGCACGCTGAAGGTGATGGCGACCGACCTTGATCTGCAGGTGGTCGAGAATATGGCCGCAGCCTCGGTCGAAAGCCCAGGCGCGATTACCGTATCGGCACATTTGCTGTTCGACATTGCGCGCAAGTTGCCCGAAGGCAGCCAGGTCAGCCTCGAGACTGCCGACAACCGCATGGCGGTGAAGGCCGGACGCACCCGTTTCTCGCTTCCGACCCTGCCGCGCGACGATTTTCCGGTGATTGTCGAAGGCGACCTTCCTACCAGTTTCGAACTGCCGGCCAAGCAATTGGCAGAGATGATCGACCGCACCCGGTTCGCGATCTCGACCGAGGAAACGCGCTACTACCTCAATGGCATCTTCCTGCATGTTACGGACGATGACGAGCCGGTGCTGAAAGCCGCGGCGACCGATGGCCACCGTTTGGCGCGCTTTACGCTCACGCGCCCTGACGGGGCCGAGGGTATGCCCGATGTGATCGTGCCGCGCAAAGCGGTGGCGGAACTGCGCAAGCTGCTCGAAGAAGCGCTCGACGGCAATGTCGAGGTCGATCTTTCGGCCAGCAAGATCCGCTTCACCCTGGGCGGTGAGGGCGGCGTGGTTCTGACCAGCAAGCTGATCGACGGGACCTTCCCCGATTACAGCCGCGTTATTCCGACCGGTAACGACAAGCTGCTCAAGCTCGATCCCAAAAGCTTCTTCGAAGGCGTCGATCGCGTCGCAACCATTGCCACGGAAAAAACCCGTGCGGTCAAGATGGGGCTGGAGCCGGACAAGGTCACGCTTTCGGTCACCTCGCCCGACAATGGCACGGCGGCGGAAGAACTGGCGGCGGATTACAGTTCCGAATCCTTCGAGATCGGCTTCAACGCCAACTACCTCAAGGATATCCTGAGCCAGATCGACAGCGACACGGTGGAATTGCACCTTGCCGATGCCGGCGCACCGACACTGATCCGGCAGGATGCGAAAAGTCCGGCGCTTTATGTGCTGATGCCGATGCGGGTTTAAGACTCTCGCATTCCATCCGACTTCTCGTTAGCCTCCAGTGGTTGAGGAGGAGAACAACGCATGACCGCCACCCAAGTCCATGTTCGCCGCGACGATCTGAGCAAGGTCGATCTGGTCGAGGTGCCGCAAGCTCCACTCGCTGAAGGCGCTGTGCGGCTCGAGATCGAGAGCTTCTCGGTTACCGCCAACAATGTGACCTATGCCGTGGTGGGCGAGATGGTCGGGTATTGGAACTTCTTTCCCGCACCAGAGGGTTGGGGCATCGTTCCGATGTGGGGTCACGCCAAGGTTGTTGAGAGCAATTGCCCCGACATCGGAGTGGGCGAGCGGGTCTATGGCTATCTGCCGATGGCAACGCATCTCGATGTCGTGCCGGGCAATGTCTCTGCGCACGGCTTTGTCGATATGACTGCATACCGTCAACCGCTGCCGCCGATCTACAACCAGTACGCGCGTCTGGCCGCCGATCCGGAGCACGATCCTGCGCGCGAAGGTGAGCGCATGATTTATGGGCCGCTGTTCAAAACCGGTTTCCTGATCGACTATTTTATGAACGCCAATGATTGGTTCGGGGCGGGGCGCGTGGTGCTGACCAGCGCATCGTCGAAGACCGCCATGGGGCTGGCCAGCGTGGCCAAGCAGAATTCACCTGATATCAGCCGCGTGGGTCTTACCTCGGCAGGAAATGTCGCATTTGTACAATCTACCGGCCTATACGACGAGGTGCTTGCCTATGGCGATGTCGGGTCTCTGGCGCAGGCGCCCAGCGTCTCGGTTGATTTTGCCGGCAATCCCAACCTGCTGCGCTCGATCCATGAGACACTGGGCGAGAACCTCAAATATTCCTGCCTTGTCGGCGTGACCCACGTGGTGGAGCGCGCTGGCGGAATGGGTGCAGACGGCGTGCCCGGGCCGACACCCACGCTGTTTTTTGCGCCCGATCACGCGGTCGCGTTGTTCAAGGAGTTGGGCCCGCAAGAGGCGAGCAAGCGCATGGCTGCGGCCTGGGTCGGTTTCCTGGATGCTGTTGCAGGCACAATCAGCATCGAACGATCCACGGGCCTGGAGGCTGCGCGCGCTGCCTATCTCGAGACTTTGGCGGGGCAAGTCGATCCGTCTCGCGGGATCGTGATCGAACCCTAGATATCGACTGTAATCTTGCCGAAATGCTTGTTGGCTTCCTGGTGGCGGAAGGCATCGGCCAGCCGCTCCAGTTCGAAAGTGTCGGAGATAACCGGCTTGATGCCATTGGCCTCGATCCCGGCAATCATCGCAAGCTGCTGCGCACGGCTGCCCACGGTCAGCCCTTGCACGCGCAAATTCTTGGCCATCAGCAGCGCCGTCTGCACCGGCCCGGCAAAGCCAGTCAGCACGCCGATCAGCGCGACATGTCCGCCCACACGGGTTGCAAGCATCGATTGGTCGAGCGTACCCGCGCCGCCGATCTCGACCACGCAATCGACACCCTTGCCTTTGGTGATTTCAAGCGCCTTTGCGCCCCAGGCACCAACTTCCTTGTAATTGATCAAATGGTCCGCGCCGAGCTGCTTGAGCCGTTCAAGCTTTTCGTCGCTCGAACTGGTGGCGATCACCGTTGCGCCAGCTGCCTTGGCGAACTGCAATGCAAAGACCGAGACTCCGCCCGTTCCCTGGACCAGCACGGTGTCACCGGGTTTGATCGCATTGTCGACGAACAACGCCCGCCAGGCGGTCAGCCCGGCGCAGGTTAGGGTCGCCGCCTCCGCGTGGGTGTAATCTTTGGGAACGCGTGTGAACCAGGTTGTCGGGGCGGTAATCTCCTCCCGCGCATAGCCGTCAATCCCGTCACCCGGCACGCGGGTAAATGCAGATTGCGGCGGCGCACCGTCGAGCCAGTCCGGAAAGAAGGTGCTGACCACCGCGTCGCCCACGGCGAATTCGCTCACGCCTTCACCCACAGCGGTCACTTCGCCAGCGCCGTCCGACATGGGAATGCGGCCCTGCGCTGCGGGCAACATGCCCTTGACCACGGCATAGTCGTGGAAGTTGAGCGAACTCGCCCGCACCCGCACGGTGATCTCGCCGGGGCCGGGATCGGGCGCACCGTCGATATCGACAAAATCGAGCGTTTCGAGGGTGGAGGGGGCAGCTCCGGTTCGGATCGCTTTCATCATTCGGCCGCTTCGGCCATTTCCACCCGCTGCGGCCCGCGGATTAGTCCGCCCGGTGTTTCGCCGGTCCATTGCCCGTCGCGGAAGGTCACATGTCCGTTCTTGATTGTCGCAACATAGCCTTCGGCCTTTTGCAGCAGGCGTTTGCCTCCCGCAGGCAGGTCGAATGCCAGCCACGGCTTGCCTAGCTTGATCGCATCCATGTCGATGATGTTGAGATCGGCGAGGTATCCGGGTGCGAGCACGCCGCGATCTTCCAGTCCATAAAGCCGGGCAGTGTCGCTGCACTGGCGCTTGATCGCATTTTCAAGGCCGATCGTGCCGCGCGAGCGATCGCGCACCCAATGCTGGAGCATGAAGGTGGGCGAAGCCGCGTCACAGATCGTGCCGCAATGTGCGCCGCCGTCCGATAGCGAATTGACGGTGTCGTCCGATTGCTGGAGGTCCATCAGGAAATCGAGGTTGCCGTCGGCATAGTTGAGTATCGGCAGGTAGATGAAACCCTTGCCATCATCGCGGCACAGCAGGTCATAGGCATATTCGTCGCCCGAAACGCCCGCCGCAGCAGCGCGCGCGGCGATGCTTTCTTCTGCGGTCGGCTCGTAATTGAAATCGGGGTCCATCTCGTACTGCATGTTCCAGCCGCCGCAGACGACCATTATCAGGCCCATGATGTCCTTGTTGACCTCGGAAAAGTCGTGCTCTTCCGCCAGGATTCGCGCCTTGAACTCCGGATCAAGCAGCCGGGCCTTCTGTTCTGCCCAGGGTAAATCGGCGATGGTGCTCCAGCTGGGTTTGAGCCGGAAAGGATGGACCGTACCCTGCCAGGCCATGACGATGCCGTTCCCGCGCAGCGCGATCTGGGCAACGATATTGGCGCCATTGTCATTCTCAGCCCGCATCGAGGCGATCTGTTCCTCCAAGGGAAGCTCCTTGGCGATCGATTGCAGCGCGGCAAAGGTCACCGGCAGGCCGGTTTCGCGGCTGAGTTTGCCCATCCAGCCAAATTCGTCCCATTCGCGGCGCATGTCGCTCGCCATTTCGAACACGCCATAGCCGACCCGGCCCATGGCACGTCCGATTTCAACGAGCTCTTCGGCCGTGGCAGTGGTACCGGGCACAACTTCGCCTTCGATATCACGGTGGAGCACGGTGCGGCTGGTTGAAAAGCCCAGGGCACCCGCCCGCACGCCTTCCTCGACGATGTCTGACATCTTGGCGATGTCGTCAGCTGTCGGCACGGCACCGGGACGCTCACGGTCACCCAGCACATAGGCACGCACCGCCCCATGCGGCACATGGGTGCCGATATCGACCGTGCGGGGAAGTTCCTCCAGCGCATCAAGATATTCGGGGAAGGTCTCCCAATTCCACTTCATCCCCTCTGCGAGAGCAGTGCCGGGAATGTCTTCCACGCCTTCCATCAAACCGATCAGCCATTCGTGCTTGTCCGGCGAAGCGGGCGCAAAGCCGACACCGCAATTGCCCATGATCACGGTCGTAACACCATGCCAGCTCGACGGAGCCATTTCCTGGTCCCAAGTCGCCTGGCCATCGTAATGGGTATGCACATCGACAAAACCGGGCGTGACGATCTTGCCGCTGGCGTCGATCTCTTCCTTCGCGTCACCTGAAACTTCGCCTACCTTGGCGATCAGGCCGTCCTTGACCGCGACATCGCCAGTAAAGCGCGGGGCGCCGGTGCCATCGACAATGGTGCCTCCGCGGATGATCAAGTCATAGCTCGCCACTTTTCTCTCCCATTTCACTTTGCAACTCGTCTATCACAGCCACCTGCCAAGCGCCAAGGGGAAGTGATGTCGGAGAAGTTCAGCTGGAACCCAAATCCGGAAAGCGGAATCACGGTCGATTGGGTCGAGGCCAATGGCCTTCGGTTCGAGGTTGCGATGGCGGGGGCGGGCGACCGGCTCGCGCTGTGCCTCCATGGATTTCCAGAGCTCCATCACAGCTGGCGCCACCAGATGCCCTTGCTGGCGGAATTGGGGTATCGGGTCTGGGCCCCGAACCTGCGCGGCTATGGCGGGACCTCGCGGCCCGAAGGCATACGAAACTATGCACTCGACCATCTGACGCAGGATGTCGCCGCACTGATCGATGCCAGCGGAGCGAAGGAAGTGACCCTGCTGGCCCATGACTGGGGTGCGGTAATTGCCTGGAGCTTTGCGATCCTCAAGCTGCGCCCTCTCACCCGGCTTGTCATCATGAACGTTCCGCACCCCATGGTGGGGCGGCGCGAGATCAGGCGTTGGGAACAGCTCAAAAAGAGCTGGTATATCTTCTTTTTCCAGCTGCCTTGGTTGCCGGAGAAGATGTTGGGCAGGAAGGGTGGGACCGCGGTAGGTACATTGATCGAGCGCACCTTTTGCAATCGAGAGCGCTTCGGCCCAGACGAGCAGGCCATCTATAACGCCGCAGCTGCACGCCCCGGTGCGCGCACCGCCATGGTCAATTACTATCGTGCGCTGCTGCGACACGGCGACAGCGTCGATCTGGGCGACCATGGGGTCGAGATACCCACGCTGATGGTGTGGGGCGAGGAAGACGTCGCGCTCAACATCCATTGCACCGAGGGCACCGAGGAATGGGTGCCCAATATCACGGTCAAGCGCCTTCCGGGTGTTTCGCATTGGGTCCAGCAGGATGCGCCCGATCAGGTCAATGCAATCCTCAAGGATTGGTTGTCTGGCCGTGAGGCTTCATCCTGACAGACATCAGGATGCCGAGACCAACCACAAATAGCAGTGAGATCGAGGCCATACCGATCCGCTGATCGTTGAACCACAAAGTGAATTGTTCAACTAACAATGGCCCCATCCACACAGTGATCGTCCCGGCGATGGCGTAGAGGCCGAAGAACTCGCCTGCACGCCCGGAAGGGGCGAGAGTAACCAGCATCGCGCGACTTGAAGATATGCTAGCAGTAGCTGAGATCGCCACCACACTGATCAGGGCAAGATAGGCAAGGTCGGATAGCGTCTTGAACACCAATCCATCCCACACCGCGTAATTGTCGAACAGGCCGAACAGGATCGACTGCTTGGTGATCGAAAGTTGGCACAGCAGCGCTGCCACCATGACGATAATCTCGAGTATCAAGGACATTTTCACACCGACTTTTCGGTCAAGCCAGCCCCCGAAAACGCCGCCTCCGAAGCCGCAGGCCGATCCAAAGATCGCGTAGCACAGCATCTCAAGATAGCCCCATTCGAGGAAGAGGGCGACATAGACCGCGCCAAGCGCCAGCAATGCCGCCATAGCGTCTGCGTAAAACATTCGCGCGACAAGGAACTTGACCAACTCGCGATAGTGCGATGCATCGCGAACTGTCCGAACGACTCCGTGAAACCCTGCAATGAAGGCTGCGCGCCAGCTCGCTCCGGGTTGGCCTGGATCAGGGGCATGAAGAAAGAACGGGATCGACCAAACTGCCAGCCACGCCGCACATATCGGTCCGACTATCCGCACATGCTCGAACTGGGCGATATCGAAGCCAAACTGGGGCTGTGCAAAGGGCCACCCGATCATATCCGGTAAGACAAACAACATTACCAGCGCGAGGAAAATCAGAGTGGCGGCAAGGTTGCCGAGCCCCAGCCCCAGACCTGATATCATCGATAGCTGCGTGGGCGCACCCGCGGCAGGCAGCAT
>SBHJ01000311.1 GCA_006226465.1 Alphaproteobacteria bacterium
CACCTCAAACTGCGCCTCGCCGCGACCATGAAGGATTGCAGCGCGCAGCAATTGGTAACCGATGCGCTCGATGCGCTGCTCGCCGAGATCGACGATCTCGATGCTCTCGCCGACAAGATGAAGCGCAAATGATTGCGCCAACACTCGCTGACTGAAGGGGAAGACAAATGACCCGCACCGAAACCAACAAGCCCAAGGTGGCACTGGCCGTTTCGACCGCGCTGGTGAGCATTGCGCTCGCCGGTTGCGCGACGCAAGCCGCGCCGCGCGCCGAGACGTCGTTCGGCAAGGCGCAAGTGGCCTTGACGAAGGGTAAGGTCGATCAGGCTGTGACCCATGCCGAGGCTGCCGCGCTGGCAGAGCCTCGCAACGCCAATTACCGCGCCCTACTGGGCGCTGCCTATCTCGAGGCAGGCCGGTTCCAGGCCGCTGCAACCAGTTTCAATGACGCGATCGAACTGGGCGACAGCGACCCGCGCACCGTGCTGAGCTATGCCCTGGCGCAGGTCGCACTGGGCGACAACGTCGCCGCAGCAAGCGCTCTTGACCAATGGCAGGACGATATCGATCCGGCCGATCTTGGTCTGGCATATGCATTGGCCGGGCAGCCCGATCGCGGTGTCCACGTGCTCGCCAATGCTTTGCGCGGCGGTCAGAACACCGCAAAGGTTCGCCAGAATCTCGCCTATGCTTATGCCCTTCAGGGCAACTGGCGCGCGGCGCGAGTGATGGCCGCCGAAGATGTGCCGGCCGACCAGATCGATGCGCGCATTTCAGAATGGGCAGCCATGGCCCAGCCCGAGGCATTCCAGTTGCGGGTAGCCAACCTCCTCCAGGTCAGTCCGGTTCAGGATTCGGGCCAACCGACCCATCTCGCGCTCGCCAATTACCCGGCGCACGAAGTGATGGTAGCGGAAGCCGCTGCACAGGCGCCGGATGAAGATGTCGCCCAACTGGCTTATGCCGATCCAGTGGAACAGGCTCCTGCGCAGACATCGAGCTTCGAAAGTGCTTTCGTGGCCGACGAGCCAGAGGTCTATGAGGTTCCGGCACAAGAACGCGTCGTGTCCCGTCCTGTGGTGCAGGAAATTCCGCAACGAGTCGCACAGCCCAAGCCAGCTCCGCGCATTGCCGCCGCTTCGTCGCAACGCCGGATGGCCGCGACCAACGATGCTACGCATCTGGTCCAGCTCGGCAGCTTTTCCAGTCGTGCCGGTGCAGAACGCGCCACGGGTATCTACCAGAAGCGCTATTCGCAGCTTTCAGGCCGCGACTTCGTGATCACCGAAGCGAAGGTGAACGGCAAGACCTACTTCCGCGTTGCCGCTGCCGGGTTCGGCGCTGCCAGCGCGCGCAGCATGTGTTCGACGGTCAAGGCTTCGGGCAAGGGCTGTTTTGCGTATGCCGAAGGCAAGCCGTTGCCCGGTGCAGTTGCGACCCCGGTACGCATGGCTGCCCGCTAAACCGTTTCCTCCGATTCTTCAGCGAGACTGCCCCCGGCACCATCAGGTTCCGGGGGCGATTTTTATCCGCCGTACAGAATTGGGGGGGCGACCGAGTGCCACCATTCGGAACCCCACAACAGGTTTACGATCAAGGCTGCCGGAACCTGTATCGCGGCATAGATCCAATAGGCGCGGTGGATAGAGCCTTGCCGATACAAATCCCAAAGGAACATCGGCGCTATGAGAAATAGCGGCCATAAGTCCGCCGTCCAAGGCGAAGCTGGCATTGCATTATACAAGAATGCCATTCTGTCTGTTGCCGCCGGCATCGGCGCAATTGTTGCCAATACAATTAGCCGCTTGTGCAAAGCCGGGTCAGATTTGCGTGCTCGAAGCGCCAAGAAGACAAGGATAGGAAAACAGATCGCAATACGAAGCTGCAAGAGGGCAATATCGGTCATCTCCACCAGGAAACCTTGCACCATGGCTTGCATCTCAGCTGAGCCACCGGCTCCGAATTCGACCATCAATTGCAGGTTGGTGGGCACGAGTACCAGTCCAGCTATGATGAGCGCAGGGGCAAGGACCATGCTCAACAATCCCAGTTGCATGTGCCCTTGTTTGCGGCCGGTTGCCATCAGCGTGGTCTGGGCCAGCAGCAACGACATCCAGCTGCCCATCAGCACAGCATGAGCATGCATCGCAACTGGGAATGGCGGTCGTTCCCCAGCCTGTACCGCTGCGATCTTTCCCAACGAGTCCGGCACAAACCCAACCAGCACGACAACGACCAACATCGCCGCCATGAAAACGTAAATCCATCTGTCGATAAATGCAGTCAGCGATGGTGCCCCTGCCCCCTTCGCTGGCGAATGAACCTGCGTCGCCATACCCTCTCCCCCGATGAGGATTGCGACCTTGGGAGGAGCCTATAGCGAAATTGAGCGGACCCGAACAGCCCGATTAGCCGACTCTCACTCCGCCCTTGTAGAGCGCAGTGACGCGGCCTTGGGCGGGCTGGCCATCGAATGGCGTATTACCCGCGCTTGCTTCCATCTTGCGGCTATCGACGATCCACGGCCTGTCCGGATCGATCACGGCAATGTCTGCTTCGTGTCCTTCTGCCAGCAGGCTCGCGCCCACGCCCAGCAGCCGTGCGGGGTTCGCTGCAAGCAAATCGAATGCACGCGGCAAGTCGATCGCTTCGTCGCGCACCAGGGTCAGAGTCATGGCCAGCAGCGTCTCGGCACCGGCCATGCCCGGTTCGGCATCGGAAAACGGCAAGCGCTTGTCTTCGGGCCCGCGGGGATCGTGCCCGGACGAAATCACGTCGATAGTCCCATCGCTGATCGCCGCAATCACCGCTTGCCGATCCGCCTCGCTGCGCAGCGGGGGCGAAAGGCGTGCAAAGGTTCGGAAATCTGCAGTCGCCAAGTCCGAAAGCATGAAATGCGCAGGAGTGACCCCAGCTGTGACATTGACCCCGCGCACCTTTGCCGCGCGCACCAGGTCCAGCGCTGCGCGTGTCGTTACCTGCCGCAGATGCAGCCGTGCCCCGCTCATCTCGGCCAGCGCGATGTCGCGCGCCACGGCAAGCGCCTCCGCCTCTGCCGGAGCGCTTGGCAAGCCCAGCCGGGTCGCCATTTCTCCCGCCGTCGCCGCGGCTTGGCCCACCAGACCACTGTCTTCCGCATGGCTAACCACCACCAGGTCGAGCATGGCGGCATATTGCAGCAGTCGCAGCATTACGCCGCTATCAGCAATCCAGTGCCGCCCAGTCGCGACGCCGCGCGCGCCAGCCTCGCGCATCAGCGCAATCTCGGCCAGGCTTTCGCCGGCCAGGCCTTGCGTTGCTGCGGCCAGAGGGTGGACCCAGAGGTCGGGCTTGCCGCTCTTGGCGATGTAATTGATCCGGCTGGGGTAATCGAGCGGGGGCGACTGGTCGGGCATCAATGCCGCGCGCGTGATCCCGCCGAAATGGAAGGCGGGCTTGTCAATGGCGAAGACTCCGAAATCAACCAGGCCAGGGGCGATCAAGCTTCCCTTGGCATCGAGAATCTCGTCGCCATCCTGCGGTTTGACCGAACCGATCGCGGTGATCCGACCGTCGACAGCACGAACCCCGCCCTGAGCTACGCCCTTGGGGGTAACCAAGCGACCATTGACGATTGCGATTGGGCTTTGCTGTTTCATGCTGCCCCTCCCCAGCCCTCGACCCCTCGTCGGCGGCGAGTGAGGACATCGAGGCAAGCCATCCGCACCGCCACGCCCATTTCCACCTGGCGCGTAATGATCGAACGGTCGAGCAGATCGGCCACTTCGCTATCGATCTCGACCCCGCGGTTCATCGGCCCGGGATGCATCACCAGCGCATCGGGCGCGGCGCAATCGAGCCGCGTCTTGGTCAGTCCGTAAAGGTGGTGATACTCGCGTGCCGAAGGAATGAACTGACCCTGCATCCGTTCGGTCTGCAGCCGCAGCATCATCACCACGTCGCTGCCTTCCAGCGCGGCATCGAAATCATGGAACGGCTCAGCCCCCATCGCTTCGACACCTGCTGGCATCAGCGCTGGCGGAGCGCAGACGCGCACCGATGCTCCCAAGGCCTGCAGGCACAAAATGTTCGAACGCGCGACCCGGCTGTGCAGGATATCACCGCAGATCGTCACATTGAGCCCGGTGAAATCCTCCGATCGCTCGCCGCGTTGGCGCAGGGCATGACGCAGCGCCAGGGCATCAAGCAGTGCCTGGGTAGGATGTTCGTGTTGGCCGTCGCCCGCATTAAGTACCGGACAATCGACCTTGCTCGCGATCAGATCCACCGCTCCGCTTGATCCGTGACGGATCACGATTGCATCGGCGCGCATGGCGTTGAGCGTGATCGCGGTGTCGATCAACGTCTCGCCCTTTTTCACGCTCGATTGCGCGGCGTGCATATTGACGACATCGGCGCCCAGCCTTTTGCCGGCGATTTCAAAGCTCAGCAGCGTACGGGTCGAATTCTCGAAAAAGGCATTGATGATGGTGAGGCCCGAAAGCAGCCCAGCATGCTTATCTGGCTGCCGATTGAGCTCGACCCAGGGCTCGGCCTGGTCGAGTACATAGAGAATCTCGTGCCGTTCCAGCTGGGCGATCCCCAACAGGTCGCGATGCGGAAATGCGAGTGCGCCTGCCGGGAAACGGCCTGACCCCGCCGGATTGGTCACCGCATTGGCTTCAAAGTCGGCCATGAATTTGCGCAGCTTGGCCGCAGTACTGCCGCGCAAGTCCCGTCCCGCTTTTAGCTGCGATACGAAAGGCTTGTCGTTGAGCGCCAATTCACCAAAGCGCGTCTCTGAAATATCATTGCGAAGGCAGAATTGTTCAATTTCATGGAGCAGGTTTTGCATGAAACGGCGCTCTAGGTTGGATTTAACCAACCGTCCAGTGAGAAATCGCGCTATCCATTTTGCATGCTGTTAAACGAGCGAATTGGAGCATCGATCCTGTTTCGATTGGAACTTTAGCGCTTCTGTCCCTAAATCAGGTGTCGATTTGCTATCACGATTGGGTTTTGCATGAGTTTCGCAGGCAAGGTTTGGCGGCTTCTGGTCGGGATCAAGGACGCCCTGGTCCTGGTCTTCATGCTGCTGTTCTTCGTTGCCCTTTTTTCGATCCTCAGCGCACGACCCAGCCCAGGCCAGGTTCAGAACGGCGCACTGCTGCTGGAACTTGACGGTTACGTGGTTGAAGAGCGCAGCGAAATCGATCCGATCGAAGCGCTGCTGAGCCGGGAAGCGCCAGTTGGCGAATTTCCCGCTCGTGAGCTGATCCAGGCGCTCGATGCGGCGGCGGATGATGACCGGATCAAGGCGGTGGTATTCGACCTGTCGCGCTTCCTGGGAGGCGGGCAAGTCCACCTGCAGGCCATTGGCGAGGCGATCGACCAGGTCCGCGCGGCAAAGAAGCCGGTGCTGGTCTATGCCTTCGGCTATGGTGACGACGGGATGATGCTGGCCGCGCATGCCAGCGAAGTGTGGGTCGATCCCATGGGCGGCGCGATCATTGCCGGTCCGGGCGGCGCGCATCTCTATTATGCTGACCTGCTCAAGAAGCTGAAAGTCAACGCCCGCGTTTATCGCGTGGGAACCTACAAATCGGCAGTCGAACCCTATATGCTCAATGCAATGTCGGACGAAGCGCGGGAGAATTATGCCGCGCTTTACGGCGCGCTGTGGGAGGAATGGCAGGCCAATGTGGTGAAAGCCCGCCCCGGCCTGAAGATCGACCTGGCCACGGGTGATCCAGCAGGCTGGGTCGATGCTTCCAAGGGTGACCTCGCCAAGGCGGCATTGGCGGCGGGCATGGTCGACAAGCTGGGGAGCCGGGTCGATTTCGGCGATCGTGTCGCTGAGCTGGTGGGCGATGACCCGTGGGATGACCGACCTGGCGCCTATGCGGCAACCAATCTTGCCCCCTATGTCGCCGATAGCGCTCCTTCGAAGAAGGGCAAGGCAATCGGAGTTGTTACCATTGCCGGCGAGATCGTCGATGGCGATGCTGGCCCCGGTGTGGCGGGCGGAGATCGGATCGCCCAGCTGCTCGACGACGCGTTGGATGATGACCTGGCCGCCCTTGTGGTGCGGGTCGATTCACCGGGTGGATCGGTCCCGGCCTCGGAAGAGATTCGCCGTGCGATCCTGCGCCACAAGAAGACCGGAATCCCCATCGCAGTCTCCATGGGCAATCTGGCGGCGAGCGGCGGCTATTGGGTCTCCACTCCGGGAGACCGGATCTTCGCGCAACCCGAAACGATCACAGGTTCGATCGGCGTATTCGGAGTGGTGCCGACCTTTGAAGGTACGGCAGGCGAATTGGGCGTCAATTCTGATGGCTATCGCACCACGCCTCTATCGGGCCAACCGGACCTGATCGGCGGCTTCCCACCCGAAGTGGACCGCATACTGCAAAGCTCAGTCGAAAATACCTACGCCCGCTTCCTGGGTCTGGTCAGCAAGACCCGCAAGATGCCCGTCGAACAGGTTGACCGGATTGCGCAGGGCCGCGTGTGGGACGGCGGCAGCGCTCGCCAATTGGGCCTGGTGGACCAGTTCGGCGGAGTTGACGATGCCCTGGCATGGGCCGCGCAAAAGGCCGGCCTGAAGGATGGCGAATGGCATGCCAAATATCTCGGGGTGGCGAGCAATGATTACGATTCGCTGCTGCGCCGCTTCATCCGCAGCGATGATGGCCAAGCCACAGCCGGGGCGGATCTGTTCGGCATGGTGGCCCGGCAACAGGGACAGCTCAAGGCGAGACTGGCGCAGGATCTTGACCGATTGATCGGCATTCGTTCGGTCCAGGCCTATTGCCTCGAATGCCCCCAACAGGCACCTGCCCGCACACGATCCGGTTCCGGTGCGGTTTTGCTCCAAGCCTTGGGGGCCCTGCTAAGGAACTGACGGGCCCCGCCAGCCAATCAGGCTTGCCAATAGAGCGATGAAGTGGCAATGGCGCGCGCCTGTCCGGTGTGCCGTTTTGGCCGCCATGGGACGGGCGCGTAGCTCAGTGGTAGAGCACACCCTTCACACGGGTGGGGTCGCAAGTTCAATCCTTGCCGCGCCCACCACGCAGTTC
>SBHJ01000092.1 GCA_006226465.1 Alphaproteobacteria bacterium
GAAGGCGCCTTCTTCAGCTTCGGCACCAACGATCTGACCCAGACCACGCTGGGTGTGAGCCGCGACGACTCTGCGCGCTTCCTCGCGCCCTATGTCGACAAGGGCATTTTCGCGCGTGATCCGTTCGTCAGCCTCGATGTCGAGGGTGTCGGCCAGCTGGTAGAGCTGGCGGCTGAGCGGGGCAGGGCGACCCGGCCCGATATCAAGCTGGGCATTTGCGGCGAGCACGGCGGCGATCCGGCCAGCATCGCGTTCTGCGAAAAGGTCGGGCTCGATTACGTCAGTGCATCGCCCTATCGCGTGCCGATCGCGAGGCTGGCGGCGGCGCAAGCCGCGCTGGGATAGTCAGCGCCAACCGGTCAGTGTCAGTATCTCGAAGGTTTCGGTGACGCGGCCTTCGCTGTCCTTGAGGCTGTCAAACGCCTCGCGGGTTCGCGCAAGACCTGCCTTTCCCAGATAGGGCGCGGGCGATAGCAGCGCTGAATTGAGCCCCTGCTCGCGCAAATCATCAAGCAGGCGGTCGAGCGAACGATAGCTTGCTTTTAGCGTGACGCTATCGACCACTTGCCGCGCAAAACCGGCACGTTCGAGCAGTGCTGTTGCGGCGCGATTATCGACCTGCGGATGAATCCGCGCGGCCGGGCGATCGCCATCGGCCGCAAGCATGATCTGGCGTAGGATTGGAAGGCTACCTGCGCCGATCAATTGAGCGATGAAAACACCGCCTTCTGCAAGTGCGCAGCGAGCATGGATCAAGGCGCCTGGCAGGTCGTTGACCGTATCGAGCAGGGCCACACTGGTTATCAAATCGTATGGGCCACCTTGAATGGGTCGTTCTTCGTCGCATTCGAGATCAAGTCGGTGCTCTGGTTCAAGCTGCATGAAGGCAATCCGCTCGGCCAGGTCATGCCGCATCTCGTCAAGCAGCCACTGCGTCGTCTCGGTCCGCCGACCCAACGCAATCGCGCGCGCTTGCCGCGCGGCGCGGCGGCGCGGGGAAAAGATTGAGGGGACACTGCTTTTCGCCATCGCGTTCCCCCTGCCGCGCTTGCCTGCAAGGCGCAAGAGGTGCAGCATCCCGGGCATGAGCATCGGGTCGCACATCACAGCGGGATTCGCCCCGTTGATTGATCTTGTATATCCACCGCGCTGCCCTTTGTGCGGGGAAGGCATTGGCGAACAAGGCAGTCTCTGCCCGGCATGTTGGAGCGACTTGGAAATTCCTTCCGAGCCTGCCTGTGAGGCATGCGGAAGGCCCTTTGGAGCATCTGTTGCAGCCGAGGGTGCAATCTGTGCCCCTTGTCTTGCCAGTCCGCCGAGGCATTCGGGGATCGCTGCTGCGACGCTCTATAGCGACGCTTCTCGCAAATTGGTGCTGGCGTTCAAGCACGGCGGGCGTATCGGGCTTGCCCCAATGCTCGCCCGGCTGATCGCGGCGCGCTTGCCGCAAGGCAATGCCAATCCACCACTGCTTGTTCCAGTACCGCTTCACCGCTGGCGGCTGTGGAAGCGCGGTTATAACCAGGCGGCTCTGCTAGCGCGCGAGCTGGAGAAATTGGGAAAAGGCGAACTGTTGGTCGATGCACTGGTCCGGAGCAGATCCACTCCGGCCTTGGGTGGGCTAGGGCGGAAGGCGCGCGAGAAGGCCTTGCAGGGGGCAATCACAATCAGCCCCGGGCGCAAATCGGATGTCAAAAATCGCGACGTGATCTTGGTCGATGATGTGTTGACCAGCGGCGCCACCAGCGACGCCTGCGTCAGATTGTTGCTCAACGCAGGCGCAAGTTCGGTGCGTATAGCCTGTTTTGCCCGGGTCCTGAACGAGGCATTGGGGGTTACTCAATCGCGCCCGGAAAGCGAAACGCCCGAGGTCTGGAAGACCCCGGGCGCCACGTGACGATCATGCTTAGATCCGCTCTCCTGGAGCTCAGGCCGCCATCCCCCAACAGCAACCAGGATCCAATCCCTCATCGTTTGCTCGGAACGACGGCACATTCGCACCTGCCGTTCCAAACTTGCCCCTGAACCTGGCGCACTTTTGGCACCGATGTTCGGTGGGCGAGCCGTTTGACCCGCGAGCGGCTATTTCTCACCGAACGCATTTTCGTTAAAGGCCGATGTGCCGCTGCGCAGGATTTTGGTCCCCGTCTGTGGTTATCGTGCAACAAACCATCGCAGGCCCGGACCTGCTTGCCAGAGGAATTTTTCGATGTCGCAGCCAGACCTCGCCCGCGAAGCAGGTTTCGAATTCATGCCCAAGTTCGACGAGCGCGGTCTACTGACAGCGGTAGTGTGCAACGCAGCAGACAACTCAGTCTTGATGGTTGCCCATATGAACGATGAAGCCTTGAACCTTACTCGAGAGACGGGTGTTGCGCATTTTTGGTCGCGATCCCGCAGGGCATTGTGGAAGAAGGGCGAGACGTCCGGTAACTTTCTGAGCGTTAAAGAGATTTTGGTCGACTGTGATCAGGATGCCCTGGTCTTGTTGTGCCAGCCAGCCGGTCCAGCTTGCCACACGGGTGCAAATAGCTGTTTTTACCGCAGGCTGGACGGCGAGGTTCTCGTAAGGGGAATATCTTGACGCTAACGTAAAGGTAAGCTAAGTATCGTTCATGGCTACATCACCTGCAAGAGAACCCGTCGACACCAAGTCGCAGGCGCATTCCGGTGCCCACCTCGATCGCCCTGACGCGCACGAGCGAGAGCAATATTCCATCTCCGACTTAACCTCTGAATTTGAGTGCACCGCACGCGCCTTACGCTTTTACGAAGACGAGGGGCTCATTTCTCCGGCCCGAATCGGGCTCACGCGGGTCTATTCAAAGCGTGACCGGGCACGCCTGGCTTGGATCATGCGGGCCAAAAATGTTGGCTTCAGCCTCAACGAAATCCGGGAGATGATTGATCTCTACGACCTTGACG
This sequence comes from Alphaproteobacteria bacterium, assembly GCA_006226465.1. Taxonomy (GTDB): domain Bacteria; phylum Pseudomonadota; class Alphaproteobacteria; order Sphingomonadales; family Sphingomonadaceae; genus Erythrobacter. The sequence continues at coordinate 2,926 of SBHJ01000092.1, forward strand.
ATGGCCGTGCAGAACAGCGCCGCGTCACGATCGAAAAATGCCGTGAGCACGTGGCCAAGTTGAAGCGCCAGCGTGCCGATATCGATTCGTCGATCAAGGATCTGACCGAATTCATAAAGCTGGTTGAAAATATCGACAAGGACTGACTAGCGTCGAGACCCATCCAGCCCAAGCGTTCCCAAGGACCAATCAATGCCCAAATATTCCGCCCCCACTCGCGACTTTCGCTTCGTCATCAACGAGATGCTCGACATCGAGAGTTATGGAAACCTGCCAGGGTTCGAGAACGCCAGCGAAGATCTGGTCAATTCGATCCTCGAAGAAGGCGGAAAGTTCACCTCTGAAGTAATCGCGCCGCTCAACCAGATTGGCGACCAGCAGGGCTGTATCCGGCATGAGGATGGATCTGTAACTACGCCTCCGGGCTTCAAGGAAGCGTTCGACCAGTATCGCGCAGCCGGTTGGGGCACGCTGACACAGCCGGAAGAGTTGGGCGGACAGGGTTTGCCGCAAGTCATCGGATTTGCGCTGAAGGAAATGATGTCTTCGGCCAATCACTCATTTGGCATGTATCCGGGTTTGACCAATGGCGCGATCGAAGCCTTGAAGGCCAAGGGCACTCCCGAACAGAAGGCGATGTACCTTCCCAACATGGTATCGGGTCAGTGGACCGGCACCATGAACCTGACCGAACCGCATGCCGGCACCGATCTGGGCATGATCCGCACCAAGGCAGAACCCCAGGCCGACGGCAGCTATCGCATCACCGGAACCAAGATCTTCATCTCGGCCGGCGAGCACGACATGGCGGAAAACATCATCCATCTTGTCCTCGCCAAGACACCCGGCGCGCCTGACAGTTCGAAAGGCATTTCGCTGTTTGTCGTGCCCAAGTTCCTCGTCAATGACGATGGTTCTTTAGGTGCGCGTAACGGCGTGTCGTGCGGCTCGATCGAGCACAAGATGGGTATCCACGGCAATGCTACTTGCGTGCTCAATTATGACGAGGCGACTGGCTGGATGGTCGGCGAAGAGAACAAGGGGCTCGCCGCCATGTTCATCATGATGAATGAGGCACGGCTTGGTACCGGCATGCAGGGCTTGTCACAGGCCGAAGCAGCCTATCAGAACGCGGTCGCCTATGCGCTCGACCGGCGGCAGGGCAGGGCCCTGACCGGACCGGTAGATCCGGAGGCAAAGGCTGACCCGATCTTCGTCCATCCGGACATTCGCCGCATGCTGATGGATGCCAAGGCCTTTACCGAAGGCTCTCGCGCACTGTGCCTATGGAGCGCGCTGCAATCCGACCTGTCCGAAAAGGCGCAAACCGAAGAAGAGCGGCAGGCCGCTGACGACATGCTTGGCCTGCTGACCCCGGTGATCAAGGGTTTCACCACCGACATGGGCTATGAAACCGCCACCAATATGCAGCAAGTCTTCGGCGGGCATGGTTACATCGAGGAATGGGGCATGAGCCAATTCGTGCGCGATGCCCGCATTGCCCAGATCTATGAAGGCGCGAATGGCGTCCAGGCAATGGACCTTTGCGGCCGCAAGCTGGGGCACAAGGGCGGCGCTACGATCCAGGCTTTCTTCGCCATGATCGACGAAGAAATCGCCGCGGCCAGCGCTGATCCTGCCCTGGCAGATATCGCCTCGCGACTGGAAAAGGCGCTGGGTGAGCAGAAGGCCGCGACCATGTGGTTCATGCAGAATGCCATGACCAATCCCAACAACCTCGGCGCGGGCGCATATAACTATTTGCACATCATGGGCCGGGTCACGCTGGGCTTCATGTGGCTCAAGATGGCCAAGGTCGCGCAAGCGAAGCTCGCAGGTTCACCGTCCGACAAGGCATTTTACGAAGCCAAGCTTGTCACGGCGAAATACTATGCCGAACGCTTCCTGCCCGATTGCGGCGCGCTCCGACGCAAGCTTGAGGCAGGAGCGGAGAGCATGATGGCACTAGATGCAGAAGCGTTCCAGACTGCGGCCTAGGCCGCGCGCTCACTCTTCCGGCAGGAAGTCCGGCACGGACAGGTAACGCTCGCCCGTGTCGTAGTTGAAACCGAGCACGCGGCTTTCGGGCGCAAGCTCTGGCAGCTTCTTCGCAATGGCTGCCAGCGTCGCGCCGCTGGATATGCCCACCAGCATACCTTCCTCGGTTGCGCAACGGCGGGCCATTTCCTTGGCATCTTCCGGATCGACCTGGATCGCGCCGTCGATCGATTGGGTGTGGAGGTTGGCGGGAATAAATCCCGCGCCAATGCCCTGAATCGGGTGCGGGGCGGGCTGGCCACCCGAAATCACCGGCGAGAGTGTCGGTTCGACCGCATAGGCTTTCATGCCGGCCCAATTGCGCTTCAGTTCCTCGGCGCAGCCGGTCAGATGTCCACCGGTGCCAACACCGGTGATCAGCACATCGATCGGACTGTCGGCAAAATCAGCCAGGATTTCCTTCGCGGTGGTGCGAGCATGGATCTTCCAGTTTGAATCATTGTCAAACTGGCTCGGCATCCATGAGTTCTCGGTCTGCTCGACTAGTTCGGTGGCGCGCTCGATCGCGCCCTTCATGCCCTTTTCCCGCGGCGTAAGATCGAAACTTGCCCCGTAGGCCAACATCAACCGCCGTCGTTCGAGCGACATGCTTTCAGGCATAACCAGAACCAGCTTGTAGCCCTTGACCGCGGCCACCATGGCCAAGCCGATGCCGGTATTGCCACTCGTCGGCTCAATGATCGTCCCGCCTGGCTTGAGCGCACCCGAAGCCTCCGCGTCTTCGATCATGGCCAATCCGATACGGTCCTTGATCGAACCACCAGGATTTGATCGCTCCGACTTTATCCAGACCTCGTGGTTGGGAAACAGGCGCGACAGGCGAATATGCGGCGTTCCGCCGATTGTTTCGAGGATATTGGCGGCTTTCATGGAAGGGACTCCTTCTTGGTCATTGGCATGTCGTTGCTGTCAGGCAGGAATTCGGGTGCGAATGTCTTTGCCTGACGCAGTTGCGGGAAAATCCACGCCCAAATTGCAGTAATGACTATGGCACCTGCGCCGCCGAATACAACTGCCCCCGTTGCCCCCAGCACCGCCGCCGCCAATCCCGATTGCATTTCACCCAATTCATTCGAGGCAGAGATTGCAAGTCCGGATATCGATGAAACGCGCCCACGCATGCGGTCAGGTGTATTGAGCTGGACCAGGCTGGAGCGAACGAAGACCGAAATCATGTCCGCAGCACCGAGCAGGGTCAGCATGGCGAGCGAGAAGGCGAAATTGCGGCTCAGGCCGAAGGCGATCGTCGCAGCTCCGAATACCACGACCGCCCACAGCATCTTTGGGCCGACATTGTGTTCCAGCGGCCGCCACGCCATCCACAGCGCGACAACGGATGCCCCCACGGCAGGTGCACCGCGCATGATGCCAAGACCTTCCGGCCCGACCATCAGGATATCGCGGGCAAATACCGGCAGCATGGCTGTGGCCCCACCAAGCAGTACAGCAAACAGGTCGAGAGTGATGCAGCCCAGCAGGAACTTCTGGCTCCAGGTAAATTGCGCGCCCTCGATCATTTGCCGGACCGGATGTCGCGGTGTCGCGTCCTGTTCGGCGCGAACTGGGCGAACGGTGCGGATAAGCACTGCCGAACCCAGAAGCAGGATGGCCGACAAGGCGTGCGGCAGCCAATTGGCCTCTGCAAACAGGAACCCGCCTGCAGCAGGACCGATCACGCTGGCCGATTGCCAGGCGATGCTGGAAAGTGCGATGGCGCGCGGCAAAAGCCGTAGCGGAACGATGTTGGGCGCGATCGCGCTCATCGCCGGGTTCACAAAAACGCGAGCGGCGCCGTGAAGCGCCGCCAGCCCGAATATGATCGGAAGATTGATGTCACCGCTCCAGGTCAGCGCCGCAAGGACGACTGCAACGGTGCAGTCAATCAAATTGGCGAGTGCAGCAACATGGCGCCGATCGAACCTGTCGGCGGTCCATCCGGCAACCGGAGTCAATACCAGCAGCGGAATGAACTGCGCCAACCCCAGCAATCCCAGCAGGAAGGCGCCTTCGGACCGGGAAAAACCGTAGTCGCTGCGGGCGATATCATAAGCCTGATACCCGATCAGGAC
>SBHJ01000156.1 GCA_006226465.1 Alphaproteobacteria bacterium
GATGCAACCCTGCGCGGCCTGAAACGGTTTGTTCTGCTGCTCGAGGACCTCGAGGTGGAGGATGTCGATGCAGTCGCAACGGCGGCCGTGCGCGAAGCAGAAAATGGCGCCGAATTTATCGCCATGGTCGAACAGCTTGGGCTGTCACCTCGGGTCATATCGGGCGAAGAAGAAGCGCGGATCAGCGCCAACGGTGTGATCGGCGCATTTCCTGGCGCCGCCGGTGTGGTGGCAGATCTGGGCGGTGGCAGTCTCGAACTTGTCCGGATCGGTAATGGGCAGATCGACCACGCCACTTCTTTGCCGCTGGGCACGCTGCGCCTTCCGCAATACCGTGCTGAAACGCCGACAGAGATGCGCAAGGCGCTCGAGAAGCAGCTCAAGAAGGGCGGTTGGAACGCCAAACAGGACGCGCCGCTCTACCTGGTTGGCGGCACATGGCGCGCCATGGCTGTGTTCGCGATGCAAGCGCGCCGTTATCCGCTGACCGATCCGCATGCATTTGCGCTCGAAACCAGGGACGCCATCAAGCTGGCGCGCAAACTGGCCAGACAAGATCCGGCCAGCCTCGAGATGATGGACCGCATAACCGGCCTGCGCGCTGCGAGCTTGCCCGACGCGGCGCTGTTGCTTCTCGCCATGTTGCGCAAACTCGCGCCAACGCATGTGGTTTTTTCATCCTGGGGCCTGCGCGAAGGGCTGCTGTTCGACCGGTTACCGCCGCATGAGAAATCGCAGGATCCCTTGCTCGCCGGTGCGGCCCTGTTTGCGGCGCAGCGTGGCGCGCCGCCCATTTTGGCAACACGGATTGCGGGTTGGACGGTTGATGCCATCCCCTCCGGCGCACGCGGCAGTGAACGCCTGCGTCTCGCCGCGACCATGCTGGCGCTGGCATCGATGCAGATAGAGCCGAACTTGCGCGTCCATCACGCTATGGACTGGGCCTTGCACAAGCGCTGGATCGGGATCGACGCGCAGGGAAGGGCTATGCTGGCTGCTGCCATCGCGGCCAATGCCAATCAATGTGATCTGTCGAAGGTGCTGCGCGAGTTGGCCGATGCACAGTCGCTGGAAGAGGCGATTTGCTGGGGCCTCACGACCCGTGTGGCTCGGCGGATCGGCGCGCGCTCTCGCCGTTCGCTCCACGTCAGTCGGATCGGGATCGATAACGGGACATTGGTGCTGAGCCTGCAAGCCAGCCACGCCGATCTGTTTGGCTATGCCAACGAAAAGGACATGAAGTTGCTGGCCGATCGGCTGGGATTACCGTGGGAATTGCGTGTCGTGCCGGATGCCGATTGGCATGCAGGGGAAGATGCCTAACCGCCCGATTTCTCCGTTGCGAAGGGCGAAAAATCGGTATCTTCGTCGAACAGATCCACGCCTTCGCGCCGCTTGAGCGTGTTGACCACCAGATAGGTGACAGGGGTCAGGACCGCCTCCCATGCTGTTTTGATCAGCCATTGCGAAATTACGACCTGCATCAAGATCTCTGGCGGCCAGCCCGCGATTCCCCAGAAGGCGAGCGGATAGAATATGAGGCTGTCCAGCCCCTGGCCAACAACGGTGGAGCCAATCGTGCGCATCCACAGAAAACGCCCGTTGCTCCACATCTTCATCTTGGCGAGTACAAAAGAATTGGCGAATTCGCCGACCCAGAACGCGGTCATCGAAGCGAGCACAATCCGCCAGCTATTGCCGAACACTGCTTCATAGGCGCCTTGGTTGGGCCATCCATCGGCTGGCGGCAAGCCCACCACGATCCAGGCCATGAAGGCCATGAAGGCGAGCGCGGCAAAACCGGTCCAAATCACCCGCCGCGCGCGGGCATAACCATAAACCTCGGTCAGTACGTCGCCGATGATGTAGCTGATCGGGAAGAACAGAACGCCTGCTCCAAAGATCCATTGCTCGCCGCCGGGCAGGGTGATGTAACTTGGCTTGGATGCCCCGATGATATTCGATAGCAGGAGGATTGCGACGAAGGCGGCCATCACCAGGTCATAATACCGGAAATGCTGCGGGGCGTGCGAGGTGGCGACGGGCGTGGTTTTTTTATCCATGGCCGGCATGCCTATCGTGATTTGAAACGGAGCGAAAGCGCGCTAATGCGGCTCCGCGCGCGCCCGTAGCTCATCTGGATAGAGCGCGAGACTTCTAATCTTGAGGTAGCAGGTTCGAGTCCTGCCGGGCGCGCCATTATTTTCTGGGCCTCAATCGCCGGCGCTCACGTCCGTTCGCTCGGATTTCCTCGCCTTCGCGACCTTCCGGTCGCTTTGCTGCGGGCGGGCAGTCGTCCTTGCGGCCCCTACAGGGCCGGAGCAGCACACCAATTGAAACCTATCTCTATCCCCGCATTACGCTGTCGAGTGGTTCGCCGGTTACCGGATAGCCCAGATCCTCGCCAATATTGAGCCAGGATTTGCCTGCGACCTCTGCCATAAAGGGCGTGATCGTTCGGACCGGGATCGCCTCGGCTTGCGCCCTGGCTTCATCGAAACTGGCAAACAGGGCGAGTCGTTCGAGATTCCGGCGCGTCGGGAAGATCACCTTGATATCCCCTCGTTCAGCCGCATCGAGCGCCCCTTGCGCCGTGGTCCAGAACAGGTGGGTGTTTTCCGACAGATCAGCCTCGATCTCGACTGCGCCAGTGCCGAGATTGGCGAGATAGAATCGCGTATCATAGACGCGGGGGATACGCTCGTTCTTGGGAAACCAGCGGGCGAAGGGGGTGAGCTGGGCCAAGTCGAGTTCCCAGTTGAAACGAGAAAGCACGCTGGCCAGATCGCCGGTCTGCACAAGATAGTCGCGCGCGGCGCGGGCCCGATCTGCATCGATCTCGCCCGCAAGGCCGATTACCAGCCCGGTTTCTTCGAGTGTCTCGCGTACCACGGCCACCTGGTGTCCGGCTTCATCGGGATCGAGCGGCCCACCAATGGCCGCGCCAAGCTCGAAGTCAGCGGGATCGACCCTTCCGCCAGGAAATACCGCCATCCCGCCAGCAAAGGTCATGGTCCGCGATCGGATCGTCATCAGCAGTTCGGGTGGGCCGCCATCGGATCCATTGCGAAAGATCACGACGGTTGCGGCAGGAATACCATCGGGCGGGCTGTCATTTGCGTTGCTCATCGCCACTGGTTGTGGCGCGAGTCCACGCGAATGCCAACCGTGATTTCAACAATCTGTCGGGAAAGTTTACAGATCGCCAGATGCGAATTGTCCGTTAACCATCAGGATGCTTGGAATTCGGCCATTCATCGGAATTGGCACGGTACATGCACAGTAGTCTGCGTCTCTGAACGTCTTCGACAAAGAGGCGGGATCAATGTCTCCCCGATCCCTGCCTCCCCGAAATAGAAAACCGCCCCCACAGGTACCCCGGGGGCGGTTTTTTGTTGGGATGAGAATTCTTGCGGTCAGGCGCGTGCGACGGACTGCTCGTCGAGCATTTGCTGCAATTCACCCGCTTCGAACATTTCCATCATGATATCGCTGCCGCCCACGAACTCGCCCTTCACATAGAGTTGGGGGATGGTGGGCCAGTCGGAATAGCCTTTGATCCCCTGGCGGATCTCCATGTCCTGCAGCACATCAACGCTGTCATAGGCGACACCGCAATGATCGAGAATGGCAACTGCGCGGCTCGAAAAGCCACACTGGGGAAAGAGCGGAGTGCCCTTCATGAACAGCACGACGTCGCTGCCTGAGACGATATCGGAAATGCGTGAGTTGACGTCTGACATGGCTGGATACCCGGATAATCTGGCTTTGATGAAAGCTAGGTGGGAATGGCGGTTGAAAGTTGCAAGGCATGCAGCGCACCGCCCATACGCCCGCCGAGCGCATCATAGACCATCTTGTGCTGTTGGACACGGCTCTTGCCCGCAAATTGCGGTGCCGTGACTCGTGCGGCCCAGTGATCGTCATCGCCTGCAAGATCGGTCAATTCGATCTCGGCACCGGGCAAGGCGGTTGCGATCAGGCGTTCGATCTCACCCGCACTCATCGGCATGGAGACAAGACTCCGCTAGTCCAGGTCAGGGCGCGGATCAGCTTTCGCCCATCAGCTGGCGACGCGCCTCGACAGCTTTTTCTTCCAGTTTGGCGCGAATATCGGCTTCACTGACATCGCAGTCTGCAGCGGTCAAATCGCCGAGCAGCTTGCGGATCACGTCCTCGTCACCCGCTTCCTCGAAGTCGGCCTGGACCACCGCCTTTTTGTAGGCATCGGTCTCCTCCGCGGTCAGGCCCATCAGGCTCGCCGCCCATTCGCCAAGCAGCCGATTGCGGCGAGCGGCGATCTTGAAGGAATTCTCCTCGTCGAAAGCGAACTTGGCCTCTTCGCCGCGCTCACGATCACTGAAATTGGTCATCTGGCTTCCTCAGGAATTGCGAATCTTGAAATCGAGATAGTGACTCGTAGGGTCTTGGACAAGGCGCGCCCGCGCTACTCCATCGTGACCACCAGCTTGCCCACTGCCTGTCTGCTCTCCAACTTGGCGATTGCCTCACCACCTCGTTCAAGCGGGAATGTCTCTGAAACAAGCGGGTCGATCTTACCCGTTTTCATCAGATCGAACAATTCCTCCACCTGCTGGCGGAATTTGACTGGTTCGCGCGCGGTGAATGCACCCCAGAAAACGCCAGCGATGTCGCAACTCTTCAGCAGTGTCAGGTTGAGCGGCATCCTGGCGATGCCTGCCGGGAAACCGACCACCAGGAACTTGCCCTCCCACGCGATCGAACGCAGCGCCGGTTCCGAATATTGCCCGCCGACAATGTCATAGACGATATTGGCACCTTCAGGACCGCAGGCCGCCTTGAAGGCATTGGCGAGCTCCTTCGACGCGTCCTTGTCCATCTCATCTTTGGGATAGATGACAACCTCATCGGCACCTGCCTTGCGAGCGATCTCGCCCTTCTCTTCGGATGAGACCGCGGCTACCACGCGCGCACCATAGGCCTTGGCCAGCTCGACTGCCGAAAGGCCGACGCCGCCCGCCGCGCCGAGCACCAACACCGTGTCTCCGGCCTTGATGTGCCCGCGATCCTTGAGGCCATGGATGGTCGTGCCATAGGTCATGAGCAGGGAGGCAGCCTTTTCGAAGGAAACACCTTCTGGGACCGGAAACATCCGTCCGGCTGGCACGATCACCTTTTCGGCGAGGCCACCATTGCCGATCCCGGCCATGACCTTGTCGCCCACGGAAAAGCCCTCGACCCCTTCACCCACCGCCTCGATCACGCCGGCAATCTCGCCGCCTGGCGCAAACGGTCGTGGTGGCTTGAACTGGTACATGTCTCGGATGATCAGCGTGTCGGGATAATTGATCGCGCATGCCTTCACATCGACCAACACCTCACCCTTCCCGGGTACTGGCACATCTAATTCGTCCAAGGTGAGTGTTTCGGGTCCACCAACCCCGTGCGAGCGAAGCGCCTTCATGCCGCTATCTCCGTTCCTGCTGTCATCCAGGGCAGCGTGCCCTCGCGTTCCTTTTCATGGCGGGCGATCGCATCATCCCGTTCAAGCGTCAGCCCGATCTCGTCCAGCCCGTTGAGCAGGCAGTGCTTGCGGAACGGGTCGATTTCGAAAGTAAAACGATCCTGGAACGGCGTTGTGACTGTCTGGTGCTCTAGGTCGATCGCAATTTCGTCGGTCGCGGCTACTTCGAGCAGTCGGTCGATCTGTTCTTGCGGCAAGGCCACGGTCAGGATGCCGTTTTTGAAGGCATTGCCCGAAAAGATATCGGAGAAGCTCGGCGCGATCACTGCTGCGATACCCAGGTCAAGCAGCGCCCATGCGGCATGCTCGCGGCTCGAACCGCAACCGAAATTGTCGCCAGCGATGAGGATTGGCGCTCCGGCAAAGCGCGGATCGTCGAAAACATTGCCGTCCTTGGCGCGAATTGTCTCGAATGCGCCGCGCCCCAGGCCATCGCGCGAGATCGTCTTGAGCCAATGCGCCGGGATGATCACGTCGGTATCGACATTCTTGGCACCGAACGGGTAGGCGCGCCCTTCTATCTGGCTGACTTTTTCCATTATTTGGCTGACTCCGGGAATGCCGGCAGACGCGAAATGTGGCGTGGATCGTGCTGGATTACCACGGTTGCCTCCAGCGCTTTGACCGTGGCGTTGAACCGCTCGAACGAAGCCAACGTGTCTGCGCGATTGGTGTTGAACTGCGGAACCCCGCGGTTCGTAATCTGCTCTTCGAAATGATAGAGGTCGCCGGTCAGCATGACATTTCCAGTATCGGGCAGTCGCACCAGCAGGCTGGAGTGACCGGGCGTGTGGCCCGGCATGCCCTTGATCACAACCGAACCGTCACCAAAGACATCCTTGTCCCCCGGGAATGCGTCAACCTTACCAGCATTTTCGCCCTGCCATGCCGAGAAGAACGCAGTGTTGACGATTTCGCTAGTCTCGGGCTGGCTGGTGACAAAATCCCAGTCATTCTTGTTGATCAGCAGCGTCGCCGATCCGAATGTAGGCAATTGGCCTATATGATCGAAGTGATAGTGGCTGATTCCGGCAAAAGTGATGTCGGAAGCTTCAAGACCCAGCTTGGCCAGTTGGTCTTCGATCGTTTCCGTAACGCTGACGGTGAAGACACCTTGCGTATTGCTGGTACCCTTCAACATGGCGGGAAGGCCAGCGTCCCACAGCAGATACTGCTCGCCGTTCCGGATCAGATAACAACTGTCTGTCAGCGTGCGCTGCTCGCCATCATAGAGATGCGCATCCGAGAATGGCGCCGCATCGCTGAGTTCGATCGTCCCGCAATCGAGGCGCCACAACTCAATGTCGGGCGCTTGTTGTGCGGCGGCTGGCATCGCCAGCAGGCATGCGCCAAGCGCGGCAATCAGATGCTTCATTCGTTTCCTCCCCAGATAGGCCTTAGTCGGTTTCGGGCGGCTCACCCGAAGGCACGGTGGGCTTGGGTGCTTCCTTTTTCTTCTTCTTGCTGTTGGCATAAAGGAGAGCAGCGGCAATCGCTGCGGATCCGATGGCGGCAGCGCCGATGGCGGCTTTGGT
>SBHJ01000085.1 GCA_006226465.1 Alphaproteobacteria bacterium
GTCAATGGCTACAATATCGGCGGCTGCCTGCACTTCGTCATCAACAACCAGATCGGCTTCACCACCGCGCCCAAGTTCTCGCGCGGATCGCCCTATCCGTCCGACGTGGCGAAGGGCGTCCAGGCCCCGATCCTGCACGTCAATGGCGACGACCCGGAGGCGGTGACCTTCGCCTGCAAGCTGGCAGTCGATTACCGCCAACGCTTCAAGCGCGACATTGTGATCGACATGTGGTGCTATCGCCGGTTTGGCCACAACGAAGGCGACGAGCCAAGCTTTACCCAGCCATTGATGTATTCGGCGATCCGCAAGCACCCGCGCGTGAGCGAAATCTACGCGGGAAAGCTGGTCGAGCAGGGCGTGATCGACCGCAATTGGGCCGAAGAGACACGGATGCGCTTTGTCCAGGTGCTGGAGCAGGAATTCGAGGCCGGTAAGAGCTACAAGCCCAATGAAGCCGACTGGTTCGGTGGCCGCTGGGCGGGGCTGAACAAGCCAGCCGATCCGGAAAATGCGCGCCGCAATATCGAAAGCGCCATCGACAAGAAGTTGTTCGATAGCCTGGGCCGCACGCTGACCACGGTCCCGGCCGACCTGACGATCCACAAGACGCTGGGCCGCGTAATCGATGCCAAGCGCGAGATGTTCGAAACCGGCCAAGGTTTCGACTGGGCCACCGCAGAGGCGCTGGCATTTGGCAGTCTGGTGACCGAAGGTTTCGGCGTGCGCCTGTCCGGGCAGGATTCGGGCCGCGGCACATTCAGCCAGCGGCACGCCTGCTGGATCGACCAAACGTCCGAGCGCAAGTACATTCCGCTGTGCCAGCTGCCGCATGGCAAGTTCGAGGTCTATGACAGCCCCTTGAGCGAATACGGCGTGCTGGGTTTCGAATATGGTTTCGCCATGGCCGATCCCAAGACGCTGGTGCTGTGGGAGGCGCAATTTGGCGACTTCGCCAATGGTGCGCAGATCATGATCGACCAGTTCATCGCCGCGGGTGAAGCCAAGTGGCTGCGCGCCAACGGCCTGGTGATGCTGCTGCCGCATGGATACGAAGGCCAGGGCCCGGAACACAGTTCGGCCCGGCTCGAACGCTTCCTGCAGCTCTGCGCCAACGACAATATGTGCGTGTGCAATATCACCACTCCGGCCAACTACTTCCACGTGCTGCGCCGCCAGATGTTGCGCAGCTTCCGCAAGCCGCTGGTGATCATGACGCCCAAGAGCCTGCTACGGCACCCGCTGGCCAAGTCTGACGCGGAAGAATTCCTGGGTGAACACCACTTCATGCGGATCAAGTCCGACATGAAGGAGATCGACGACAAGAAGGTTCGCCGACTGGTGCTGTGCAGCGGCAAGGTCGCCTACGACCTGATGCAGAAGCGCGATGAAGAGGGGCTGGAAGACGTCTCGGTCGTGCGGATCGAGCAGCTCTATCCCTTCCCTGGCGAACCGTTGGCGGTGCGGATCAAGCGCATGACCAACCTCGAGGAAATCGTGTGGTGCCAGGAAGAGCCGCAAAACAACGGCGCATGGTTCTTCGTCGACCGGCAGATCGAGTGTGCCGCCGCAGAAGCTGGTAGGCCGGGCCTGCGCCCCTCATATGCCGGACGCGACGCATCGGCATCGCCCGCAACCGGGCTCGCCAGCCGACACGAATCACAGCAGGCAGCATTGATTGCCGAAGCGCTCGGCATCGGAGCCACCAGCAAATCCAAAACATCAGGCAAGAAGAAGGCCTAAGGAAACAAAGATATGGCCACTGAAGTTAAAGTTCCCACCCTGGGTGAATCGGTCACAGAAGCCACCGTTGGCGAATGGTTGAAGCAGCCCGGCGATGCCGTGGCGGTGGACGAGCCGATCGCCAGCCTCGAGACCGATAAGGTTGCGGTCGATGTTCCATCGCCGGTCACCGGCGTGCTTTCGGCGCACCAGGTTGCGGTGGGCGACACTGTCGAGGTCGGCGCGGTGATTGCACTTATCGAAGCCGGAGCGACTGCCTCGGCGGCCACTCCTGCCGCTGCGCAAGAGGCCGTCCCAGCCCCGGCATCGGGCGAAAGCGCTGGTGAAGCCATGACCATGTCCCCCGCCGTGCGCCGCGCCGTGCTCGAACACGGGGTCGATCCAACCACGATCAAGGGAACGGGCAAGGATGGCCGCCTGACCAAGGAAGACGTGCTCGCCGCGGCCAAGGCCAAGAGCGATGCACCTGCCCCGGCGGTTTCCGCCCCCGGGCCTGCCCCGGCAGCCGCGCCGATCGCCACTGGCAGCGGGCGCAACGAAGAACGCGTGAAAATGACGCGGATGCGCCAGACCATCGCCAAGCGGCTCAAGAGCGCGCAGGAAAATGCCGCAATGCTCACCACCTTCAATGACGTCGACATGTCGGCGGTCATCGAAGCGCGCGAACGGTACAAGGACAGCTTTGCCAAGAAGCACGACGTGCGGTTGGGCTTCATGAGCTTTTTCGCCAAGGCATCTTGCCTCGCGCTCAAGGATTTTCCGGCGGTCAACGCCTATATCGAAGGCGACGAGATCGTCTATCACGATTTCGTCGATATCTCGGTCGCCGTTTCCGCGCCCAACGGCCTGGTCGTCCCGGTCGTGCGCGATTGCGACAAGAAAGGGTTCGCGCAAATCGAGCGCGACATCGCTGACCTGGGCGCCCGCGCCAAGGACGGCACCTTGACTATGGACGACATGACCGGCGGCACTTTCACCATTTCCAATGGCGGCGTGTTCGGCGGCTTGATGTCGACCCCGATCATCAATCCCCCGCAAAGCGCGGTCCTGGGATTGCACCGGATCGAAGACCGCCCTGTGGTGCGCAACGGCGAGATAGTGATCCGCCCGATGATGTATATCGCGCTAAGCTACGATCATCGCATCGTCGATGGTCGCGAGGCGGTGACTACACTCAAGACCATCAAGGAGGCTATCGAGGATCCTACCCGAATGCTGATCGATCTTTAGGGGCACTCGGGCATGCTCGTCGCACTTCGCACCAGGCTGCAGATAACCGCAACCGCACTGCGTCGTGCCTATTTTCGCAAGGTCTGGGGAATGACAATTGGCCGGGGCACGAGAATTTCGGGCAAGGCCGTTCTGGACTTCACCAACCCGCGCGGGATCAAAATTGGCGATTTTACCATCGTCACGCCCGGGGCCCGGATCTTCACCCATGATTTCGTTGGAGAGAAGCATGTCGATACCCATATCGGGTCCTACTGCTTCATCGGAGCGAATGCGTTGGTAATGCCGGGAGTGACGATTGGCGATCACTGCGTTGTTGCAGCAGGTGCGGTGGTCGTCGATGATGTGCCGGGAAACAGTATGGTGGCCGGGAACCCCGCTCGTGTCATCCGCAACAATATCGAGACTGGTGTGTTCGGGATGATGTCCTCCACCGCGCCAGGACTCCGAGAGAAGAGCGAAACAGGTAACTTATCATGAGCCAGTACGACTACGATGTCCTCGTTATTGGAGCCGGCCCCGGCGGCTATGTCGCCGCGATCCGGGCAGCACAGCTGGGCCTGAAGGTGGCATGCGCAGAAAGCCGCGAAACCCTGGGCGGGACCTGCCTCAACGTCGGCTGCATTCCGTCGAAGGCCATGCTCCACGCCTCGGAGTTCTACGAAGCGGCGGCTGGAGGATCGATGGCCGAGATGGGAATCGAGGTGAAGCCCAAGCTCGACCTTGGCAAGATGCATGCGCAGCGGCTCGACGCAGTTGGCGGCCTGACCAAAGGCATCGAATTCCTGTTCAAGAAGAACAAGGTCGATTGGAAGAAGGGCCGCGCCAGCTTCGTCGATGCCCATACGGTCAAGGTCGGTGACGAGACGGTTACTGCGAAGAACGTGATCATCGCCACCGGCTCATCGGTTACCCCTCTCCCCGGCGTAGAAGTCGATAATGACAAGCAGGTGGTGGTTGATTCCACCGGCGCGCTTGAACTCAAGGCCGTGCCCAAGAAGATGGTCGTGATCGGTGGCGGCGTAATCGGGCTTGAGCTTGGCAGTGTGTGGCGTCGTCTCGGTGCGGAAGTGACCGTGGTCGAATTCCTCGATGCGCTGCTGCCCGGCATGGACGGCGACGTGCGCAAGGAAGCCGCGAAGATCTTCAAGAAGCAAGGTATGACGCTCAAACTTTCGACCAAGGTCACCGGCTGCACGGTCAAGGGCAAGAAGGCCACGCTGACGTTGGAGTCAGCCGCTGGTGGGGGCAGCGAAACGCTTGAAGCCGATTGCGTTCTGGTTTCGATCGGGCGCAGGCCCAATACCGATGGGCTTGGCCTTGAGAATATCGGGCTGGAGCTAAACCAGCGTGGCCAGATCGAAACCGGCCATGATTTCCGCACCAAGGTTGATGGCGTCTGGGCAATCGGCGACGTGATCCCCGGCCCGATGCTGGCACACAAGGCCGAGGATGAAGGGATCGCCTGTGCCGAGAATATCGCCGGGCAAACCGGTATCGTGAATCATGATGTAATCCCTGGCGTGGTCTATACCTGGCCCGAGATCTCCGGCGTTGGTTTGACCGAGGAAGACGCCAAGGCACGCGGAGCAGTAAAGGTCGGAAAATTCCCCATGATGGCCAACAGCCGCGCCAAGACCAACCACGAGCCCGACGGCTTCGTGAAGGTTATCGCCGATGCGGAGACTGACCGAGTACTGGGCGTGTGGTGCATTGCCAGCGTGGCGGGCACGATGATTGCGCAGGCGGCCCAGGCAATGGAATTCGGCGCCACGTCAGAGGATATCGCCTACACCTGCCACGCCCACCCGACGCATTCAGAAGCGATCAAGGAAGCAGCGATGGGCGTTACCGGCAAGCCAATCCATATGTGATTTGCTTGTCTGCTGGCGGAGTGGGAAGCGGCCATTCAGCTTGCGATCCGGCACCGCACCGGTAGCGGACAGCACTGCCCCTTCCCCTCACACCCCCTTGGGATAGACGGGCAGAATATCGACCGGGATCGCGTCCATCGCCGCAATCGCTGCTTCAGCATGCGTATCGAGATGGGCGTATTTATCGAAGAAAGCCTTGGTTCCCTCATAGTCACCGTGGGCTTGCAGCATCAGCTGATCGTGCAGCAGCGCCTTGAGGCCTGCCTCCATCTTGGCCGGATCGATCACGAAATGGCGCTGCGCCGCGTCCCAGTGAAACGCTCCGTATTCTTTCAGGTAGCCGTATTGCAGCGCTGCGCCCTCGCCATGCGCATCGGTGACACCAAAACGAACCGAGCGGAAGATCCCGGCGAAATAGGTCGGCCACAGCTGGTCCTTCTCGGCGATCGGCAGCTCACCCTTTTCCATCATGAACACGATGTTCCACACCCCCATCACGTCAGCCTTTGACTCTTCCAAAGCGGATGCGCGCTCCTTCAGTTCGGCATCGACCGTGGTCTTGCGCCCGTCGATCACGATCGAGCCCGGACCCAGGCTGTGCGACAGTTCGTGGAACAGCGTTTCGAGCTGCATGTATTTCTTGACCACCAGCGGGGCTTGTTCCTTGCTCAGGACCAGATTGCCGATCGGCGCCAGGATGCGATCGTATTTCGCGCCCAGCACGTTCGAAAGGATCACCTTCTTTGCGCCCTTGGCTTCGCGCACGCGCTCGTCATTGGGCAGGTTGAATGCAATTGTCTGCACGGCGGGCACGTTGTCGCCCCCGCCCTGGATCTGGTCTGCCACGGCAATCGGGCTGGCAAACCCGCGTTGAAAATTCTTGTGCTCGTCAGGGATCGGCAGGTTCGCCTCCATATCCCGCAAATAGGCCTTGTATTTGTCGAGTGCGGCGGAGGCGACCGGGTCCTTCAGCGTGACAAAGCTCTCGAACGCTGTCTTCCTTCCATAGAGCCGGTCCGTATAGACCTCGTAGGGTCCGATCGCGACCTCGATCGGTGTCCCCTCCAGGTCCATCCAGGCCAGTTCGCTCTCGAAATAGTCGTCGGTCAGGAAAGCCTTGGCGCGCAGCGAGAGGAATTTCCTGAGGCTGGGGTTGGAGGTGGCCTGCGCTGCCTGCTCGAGCTTTTCAGCCGCAGGAACGAGCCATTCCTTGAAGGCCTGCGAATAGGGCACCGCCACCAGCCGATCACCATCGCGGCGCACGATTGAATATTCGCTGTTCAAAGCGTCCGCCTGGTCTGGATGCGCGGCCAGATAAGCGTCGAATTCCTCGCGGGTCATGTCAGTTGGATAGAAGCCTGCACCTTCCGGCATCGGATCGCTACCCCAGAAGGGACTTAGTTCGGCCAGCTCGTCCCACGGACCGAAATTGCGATCGAACATGGCGAGCAATTGGTCGCGATCGGCGCGGCGATTGTTGGCAACCGCCCAGCGCGCCTGATCATAGTCTGCGATCCGCTGGTGCTGGTAGATCTTGCTCATGTAACCAGACGCTTCGATGAGCAGGTTTACGACCTGCCGTTCCTCATCGGTGAGATAGCTCGTATCCGGGGCCATTTCGACCACGGCCAGCTTGTTCATCTGCGCATTGATGTCATAATCCTGGGTGGGTGAAACGGGCACAGTCGAAACCTCGGTTTCGCCGGTCGCAGGAACGCAGGCCGCTGTCGCAAGCAATAATGGCAGGATGGCTTTATGCATTGATCTCTCCGGGGAAATTCATGCGATCCGGCATGGGTCTATTCGAAGCTGGTCGTCAAGTCTCCCTAGGCGATTGACCCGGACGTGTTCATGAACGACAAGCTGGCGAGGAATGGAGAGCAGGACTTGGCCTATCCGAAATTGACGGACAATCCCGGCGCAATCGAGACAGCTGCGGCTATTCGCAGCGGCTCACTATCGCCTTCGGAAGCAGTGAAGGCCGCCATTGCGCGGATCGAGAAGCTTGATGTCCACATCAATGCCGTAGTGGTGACCGACTTCGAACATGCGCTTGACACTGCCAGACAAATGGATCGTCAGGCCGCGCGCGAGGACCAACCGCTGTTCGGCGTCCCGATGACGGTCAAGGAAAGCTTCAATGTCGCAGGGCTGCCCACCACCTTCGGCCACGTCGAATTCAAGAATTTCAT
>SBHJ01000179.1 GCA_006226465.1 Alphaproteobacteria bacterium
GAAGGTGATGCAGTCGAATACCTGATCCCCAAGACCAAGGTGATCGACGTGCAGGAAGGCGACTTTGTGAAGAAGGGCGATACGCTCATCTCCGGCTCGCCCAATCCGCACGATATCCTGGAAGTGATGGGGGTCGAGGCACTCGCCGAATATCTCGTCAGCGAGATCCAGGAAGTCTACCGCTTGCAGGGTGTGAAGATCAACGACAAGCACATCGAGGTGATCGTTCGCCAGATGCTGCAGAAGGTCGAGATCACCGACGGCGGCGATACCACGCTGCTGCCGGGCGAGCAGATCGATCTCGAGGAAATGAACGAGATCAATGCCAAGCTTGGCAAGGGCAAGGCTCCTGCCGCCGGCAATCCGGTACTGCTGGGCATTACCAAGGCTTCGCTGCAGACGCGTTCGTTCATCTCTGCCGCTTCGTTCCAGGAAACCACGCGCGTGCTGACGCAGGCCGCGGTCGAAGGAAAGAAGGACACGCTGATCGGCCTCAAGGAGAACGTGATCGTAGGTCGCCTGATCCCGGCCGGCACCGGTGCAGGCATGAACCGCATGCGCGTGACCGCTTCCAGCCGCGACGCTGCCCTGCGTGCGGCATGGAAGCAGCAGCAGGAAGCGCTGGCCGCTTCGGGCGAGTCCGAGCCGGAACCTGTAGCGGATGCCATCCCTTCGGAAGAAGCAATGAAAGCAGCCATGGCTGCTTCATCTGCTGCTGCTCCTGAAGCAGCAGGCGAAGAATAATCGCCTAGCTATCCAAGGCTGAAAAATAGAGCCCCGCCGGAAGTTCGCGCTTCCGGCGGGCTTTTTTTAGAGCCTAACCAGGCAGGCTCTAAGCGTAGGCCATTCGTTCCAAGGCGCCAAAGGCACTGAGCGCACCTGCATCGCCAAAGGGGGAAAGCTGCGCCATGAAAACCCCTGCAACACCTGCAGCCGGATCGATCCAGAAATAGGAATTGAACAGCCCTGACCAGGAAAGGCTGCCCGGCGACCTTCCGTCTGGTCCGCGCTCTGGATTGATCAGGAAGCCCAGACCCCAGCCAGTATGCTGGTCGGGGAGCATGTCGAACGGATTGGCCAGTTGGGGCATGACCGTTGGCAAATGGCCGGCGCGAAGTTCACCGATCTGATTGCGGCCCATTTCTGCGACCGTGCCTGT
Source organism: Alphaproteobacteria bacterium (assembly GCA_006226465.1). Lineage (GTDB taxonomy): Bacteria > Pseudomonadota > Alphaproteobacteria > Sphingomonadales > Sphingomonadaceae > Erythrobacter. The sequence goes on from SBHJ01000179.1 coordinate 1,160, forward strand.
TTCGAGAATGCGTCTGCCGTCGAGGTCGCCGCCGCGCAGGATCGCGCGCATGAACCTGGCATAATCGGGCGCGGTGGAAGTAAGCCCCGCGCCGCCGGCATCGAACTCGCCTCCTCCGAGAAATGCAGGTGTCGTCGCAAACCCGCTTTCGGGCAAACGACGATGCACCGCCGCCGCATTGGGGTGAGGTTGATCAAGAAAAGCGGTGTCCGCCATGCCGAGCGGATCGAACAGGTTTTCACGCATGTAGTCACGCAACTTCTGGCCGGTTGCCGCCTCGATCGCCTGACCGACCCAATCGGTCGCCACGCCATATTCCCATCGCTCTCCGGGATCGAACATCAAGGCCATCTCGATGCCGGACTTCGCGCCCGGTTTGGGCATGCCCACATGTGAAAAGTATCGCAGAACCTCTGTATGGACGAAGAAATAGCCAAAACCCGCAGTGTGGGTCAGCAGGTGGCGCAAGGTGATGTCTCTCTTGGCGGGGCGCAGCACGGGTGCGCCCCCATCGTCAAAACCGTCGAGCACATTGGGCTGCGCCAGTTCGGACAGCACACCGGCAATCGGTGCATCAAGCTCGAGTTGGCCGCGCTCGACGAGTTGCATTGCGCTGGCCGAAACCAGTACCTTGGTCATCGATGCAATCTGGCAAGGCGTGTCGATCCGCATGGGAGTGCTCTTTCCTGCATCAGCCGTGCCCCAGGCACCCTCGAACCGCGCTCCATCACGATCGACGATCATATACGCCGCCCCCGGGATGTTCGCTTCAATCAAGGCGCGCTGCAGCTCGTTATCGTCCATCAAATTTTCCTTCTTACTCTCGCTTTGAATGTGAGCGATTTCCCGCTAGCGCAAGCAGCATGATCACTACTCGTTTTGCCCCATCGCCCACTGGGCGGCTGCATGTCGGCAATATCCGTACCGCGCTCCACAACTGGATGCTCGCGAAGAAAAACGGTGGACGCTTCCTGCTGCGAATCGACGATACCGATGCCGAACGCAGCCGCGAAGAGTATGTCGATGCCATCAAGGCCGATCTCGCCTGGCTGGGATTGGAGTTCTACGATGAGACACGCCAGTCCTGGCATCTTGAGCACTACGACAATGCCTTTCAGAGATTGCGGAGCGCGGGGCGAATCTATCCCTGTTACGAAACCGCACAGGAACTCGATCTCAAGCGCAAGGTCTTGCTCGGTCGTGGACTCCCGCCGATCTACGATCGCGGGGCACTGAATCTGACCGACGCTGAACGATCGGCCAAAGAAGCGGAAGGCGCTCAGCCACACTGGCGCTTCAAGCTCGATCATGACGAACAAATCGAGTGGAACGACGGCGTGCGTGGACATCAGCATTTCGACCCCGCGGCCTTGTCCGATCCGGTAATCCGCCGCGCTGACGGAAGCTGGCTCTATATGCTTCCGAGCGCTGTTGACGACATCACGATGGGCGTCACCGATGTGCTGCGCGGCGAGGATCATGTTTCCAATACTGCCGTTCAAATTCAAATGTTTACCGCACTTTTTGCTGCGGGTATGGGTGCGCAGCAAAATCTTCCGAATTTCGCGCATGAGGCGTTGCTGGTCGGCCGTGAAGGCAAGTTGTCGAAACGTCTGGGTTCGCTCGGCTGCGATGCCTTTCGCGAAAAGGGTATTGAGCCCGAAGCACTGCTGGCACTGCTTGCACGACTGGGAACTTCGTTGCCTGTCGAACCGATCATCGACCGCGAGATTCTGCTTGAGACATTCGATCTTGCGACCTTTGGTCGTGCACCTGCAAGATTCGACGATGCGGAGCTCGAACGGATCAATACTGCGATCATCCACCAGTTGGAATTTGTCGCAGTCTCCGAGCGCTTGCCCGCCGGAATGGACGAGGCCGGCTGGCACGCCATCCGCCCCAACCTTTCATCCCTCAACGAAGCAGGCGAATGGTGGCGTCTGGTTACCGGACCGATCGATCAACTCGACTTTTCGGCAGAGGACCGCGCTTTCCTGGCTCAGGCTGCGCACGCGCTGGCCTGGGGCGATGACCCCTGGCACCAGCTGACGGGCGCGCTGAAGGAAGCAACCGGGCGCAAGGGCAAAACCCTTTTCCTGCCGCTGCGCCAGGCGCTGACAGGAATGGATCACGGGCCCGATATGAAGGAACTGCTGCCGCTGATTGGCGAGGCCGAGGTAAGGGCGCGGCTGGAGCGGGCAGCGCACAGATAGGTTTACCGATTAACCTTGAGCTTCAACCGAGGCGGGTAACCCAAAATCCGCCATGCTCGTTGCAATCCTGGAAAGTTAGCTGCGTTACCTTAGAGCAAGCACAGGGTTGAAAATCAGGAGCCGGCGCATGGAGCGCAGACAGAACGAACGCCATACCGCGAACTACAGCGCCGAAGTGCGCTATCGCTCGGGTCAGAAGATGCAGCTGCCCGTGCTCGACATCGGTCTGGGCGGTTGCATGGTCGATGCGCGTTCGTGGGGTGTGCGCCCCGGCGAATCGATCTTTGTCAGGCTGCCCGGCCTGGCCAGCCAGCCAGCCACGGTGATCTGGATTGAAGACGAGCGCGCCGGGATCGCGTTCGAGGAACTACTCTATGAGCCAACGCTCGAGCACCTGAACCGCCTGGCGGCATGAACTGCCCGGCCCTGTGGGCCTAAGTTACTGATCCCTCACTCAGCGCAATCAGGGTCGATTCTGCGGATTTCAATCGAATATCGCGGACTGCGAGATATTCCGGACATTGATACCAATCTTCGAGCGCCGACATTGTAGGGAACTCGATGATCACCAAGCGATCCGGCCACCAGCTCTTCCCAGACTCCAGAACCCGAACTTCTCCGCCACGAGATAGGAAGCGACCTCCAAATCGCTCGATCAGAGGCAGGACCTGTCGCTTGTATTCGTCAAAGGTCTCTGTGTCGGTAATGGTGTCATCGGCGATCAGGTAAGCTGGCATGCATTGGTCCCCATTTCCGTCCAATTTCGAATTTCGAACACCACCATGCGGTTCGGCACAGGAGTACCATAGGCGACCAGACGCCGTAAAATAATCCGCCTTCGGCGATTTTGAGACCGGGCAGCAGAGTTCGACCAAGACACCGTCTGTTTCGATGGGTGCATTGGCCGACGGTCGTTCAAAGCACTAGGTTGCAGCCCGAACTGCATGTGGGGACTAGTCATGCGAAACACCGCTCTCGCTTTGGTGCTTGCAGCAACCCTTTCCTGGTCTGCGACAGCTCAAGCAGATGAGCCAAAGACCGAACCGGCAGTGCATCGCCCGGTTCTTTCGCCGACGGGAAACCAGATCGCCTATATGGTCCTGGTCAACGAAGACTGGGAACTTTTTCTATCAAATGCTGACGGGAGCGATCCTCGTCGGCTCACTGACCACGCAGGATGGGATGGTTATGCCACCTGGGCACCGGACGGCAAGTCACTGGTGTTTGATCATGGTGAAGCGGGCAGCAAGATGAAGCAGCCATATGTCATCGCTCTCGATGATCAGGCGACCTCGATGTTTCATGAATACCAGGGCTGGGTCAGCGTTTCGGACTGGTTGGCCGACGGGTCGATGATCGGAAGTCACGAGCGCGAGCCGGACATTCCCCGAGATCTTGTCCGGATTGACGGCACGACCGGTGAGCTCAAGTACATCACTGAAACTCCCGATCGTTCGGAAGGAGATGCGGTAGTTTCTCCCGATGGCAAAACGATATTCTTCTTCGAACGAATCAATGAGAAGTCGAATCTGGCCAAGATCGACATCGCGACGGGCAAGCGAGAGAATATTTACGCGGCACAAGACAGAGGGTACGGCACGGCAATCTCTCCGGACGGTCAGAATATCGCCTTCGTTGATGTCCAGCCAGGCGAGGAAAATTCCGATATATTCGTGCTGAGCCTGGAATCCGGCGAAGTTCGGCGACTGACGACAGATCCAAGCTGGGACCATATGCCAATTTGGACGGGAGACGGCAGCGCAATTATCTTTACGTCATATCGAAGCGGGGTTGAACGCCCATATCTCGTCACTCTGTCAGGAGCGGAGACTTATCCGTTGAAGCTACCCTAGCCTCCGTGCTTGTCCAGTTCGTCGCCATGCAAGGTGACCACATGCAGCAAATTGGTGGCGCCGGGGGTGCCAAACGGCACACCCGCCAAAGCGATCAGCTTGTTGCCCGCCGTGCCGTAACCATGGCGCAGTGCCATCCGCTTGCCCTTGGCGATCATCTCTTCGAAGCTGCCGATGTCCTTGGTTACCACCGCATGCGCGCCCCACAACAGCGCAACCCGTCGGGCCGTCTTGCTCGACGGGGTCAGCACCAGCATCGGCGTTGATGGGCGTTCGCGGGCGACGCGTCGCGCGGTCGAACCCGAAGATGTAAACACGGTGATCGCGCTGATCGAAACAGTGTCCGAAATTGTCATGCATGCATGTGCCAAGGCATCGCTCGTCGTTGCGTCGGGCGGCGTATCGAGGAAACGCACCCGCGCCCTGTAGTCGTCGCTGCGCTCCACCTGCGTGGCAATCTTGTCCATCATCGTGACCGATTCTTCGGGCCATTCGCCTGCTGCGCTTTCAGCGGAGAGCATGACCGCATCGGCCCCGTCATAGACCGCATTGGCCACGTCGCTGACTTCGGCGCGGGTCGGGGTGGGGCTCTCGATCATCGATTCGAGCATCTGCGTCGCAACGATCACCGGCTTGCCCGCCATGCGTGCGGCATTGACGATTTTCTTTTGCAGCGGTGGAACTTCATAGGGCTCAAGCTCGACCCCCAGATCGCCACGAGCCACCATGATTCCATCAGACAGCTCTATGATCTCGGCCAGACGATGCACCGCCATCGGTTTTTCGATCTTGGCGCAGAGCGCGCCATAGCCGCCCATCAATTTGCGTGCTTCGGCAAGATCTTCGGGTCGCTGGACGAAGCTCAGCCCGATCCAGTCAACGCCATGCTGGATCGCAAAGGCCAGGTCCTTGCGGTCTTTCTCGGTCAGGGCGGGGATGGGCACTTCGGCGTCGGGCACATTCACGCCCTTGCGATCGGAGATTACGCCGCCGACTTCGGCCGAGCAGAGTATTTCGTTCTCGTCTGCGCGGATGACCTTGAGTTTGATCTTGCCGTCATTGATCAGCAGTCGCTGTCCCTTGGTGAGGATCCCGAACAATTCGGGATGCGGCAGGCAGACGCGCGTGTCGTCGCCCGGCTCGGGGTTGCGATCGAGTGTAAAATGGCCCGAATGGCGAATTACCGCCTGCCCATCCTTGAACTTGCCGACTCTCAGTTTGGGACCCTGCAAATCTGCAAGGATACCAACGGATCGTCCGAATTCCTTCTCCAGCGCACGGATTGCCTTGATCGTGTCCGCATGGTCGGCATGTTCGCCATGGCTCATGTTCACACGGAACGCATCAGCCCCTGCTTTGAGCAATTTCGCGAGCATTTCGGGACTGCGGCTGGCAGGGCCGATCGTGGCGAGGATCTTGACCTTGCGGCCCCTGGGATCGAGGCGGTCTTGGGCGGGCTTGGACATGGGACGATGCTATGGCACAGAAGTCTGACAACTCAAGGAAGGTTTCGATGGATACGAATGCGCCTGACGCGCTGGATGCGCTTGATGACAAGGTGGCCGCTGCTGCTTTTCGGCGGCTTGTGCGTCATTTGCGGCATCGCCACGACGCCCAAAATATCGATCTGATGGGGCTCTCCGGCTTCTGCCGCAATTGCCTGGCTGACTGGATTCGCGATGCCGGATATGAAGGCGACAAGGCAGCCGCGCGCGAAGTCATCCATGGCATGCCAATGGAGGAATGGAAGGCGACCCGGCA
>SBHJ01000272.1 GCA_006226465.1 Alphaproteobacteria bacterium
CCGGTGATTGGCGCGATCAACGGCGTGGCGATAACCGGCGGGTTCGAGGTGGCCTTGGCCTGCGACGTATTGGTGGCGAGCACCAACGCCCGATTTGCCGATACGCATGCGCGTGTCGGGATTGCCCCCGGCTGGGGCCTGTCGCAAAAGCTATCACGGATGATCGGGATATCGCGGGCGAAGGAATTATCCTTCACCGGGAACTTCCTCGATGCGGCGACCGCCCAGGATTGGGGGCTGGTGAACCATGTCGTCGAACCCGACGAGCTGATCCCGCTGGCACGTAAGTTAGCGGCCGATATGGCAACGATCGATCCGGCCTTCCTTGCCTATTACAAGCAGTTGATCGACCAAGGTTATGCCGCGAGTTTCGGAGAGGGGCTGGAGCTTGAAACCCGGATGTCCACGGGTATCAACAGCGAGGTCAGCCCTGAGGAGATCGAGGCACGCCGTGCCGGGGTGCAGGCGAGGGCAAGGACACAGCAATAGCTGGAGCTGCGCTGGTCGCGCGGACCTTGGCCTGAACCGTCTCGGTCAAAAACTCGCAGTGAGCCGCAATCCCGCTACCACGCCAGTGTCGCGTGCGGTGACCGCACTGTCCACCACCTGCACATCGGCGGTCAGCTCGAAATTTTCGTGCAGGCCAAGCGTGTAAAATGCCTCCACGCCCTCCTCGTCCTGCAATGCAAACCGCGTCGATAGGGCATCGACCAGGGTGTTGGTCAGCGAATAGCGGAACCAGGCGACGCCGAAGCGATCTTGCGGACGGCCGCGCGGATTGCCCGAAATGCCGACAAAGCCGCTTCGATCGAGGAAGGTCGGGTCTCCGTTCGAGACATAGACCTGGCCAAAAATGCCCCAACCCTTGCCCGGGCTTTCCGGATAGACGCCGAGATATTGGTAACCAGCCAGCACCGCCGCAAACTCGCCGCGCTTGTGGCCGAAAGGTGAAGTTGGTGAGGGGATCAGCGCCGCTGGCAGCGAATCCGCGTTTATGTCATTGCGGGACGAGCCCGACAGCTTGAGCGCATAGTAGCCGGGCTTGCCGCCGATCTTGACCGGCACCGTGGCCGAAGCGAGGAAGCCGATCCCACTGCGGAAGGCGGTTTCGAAACCGGTGCGGCCATATTGCGAATCCGGATCGAACACCCACAGCCGGTAGAGCACCTTCTTGGTCGGAACCTGCAGGAATGCACCGGTGAGCGTGTTGGCGATAATTGCCGAGGGCGGTAGCGCCATGCTGAGGTTTTCGAACCCGTGATGGCCATCGCTCCCCACCACCGGGAGCTTGCCCGCCTGATCGAGCACGTTGATCTTGCCGACAATCAGCGATGCACCGGATTTCCATTGCTTGGTCACGCTGACCGACAAATCGAAATCACCCCGGTTTTCGCCGCGGAACATGGCGGTGTTGGAAGGGATCAGGCCAACGACCCCGTTCGAATCCTTGCCCCAGGTGTATTCGGGCCGGACGTTCAGGGTGATGGAGTCGCCTGCTCCAAATGCGCTGCCCTTGAGGTCGAAATAGCCATCTATCCGCCCGCCATAGCGCAGGGTCTTGTCCGCGTCGCCAGAGATCGGCGAGTCGACGAACTGCGAAATCACAACGCGGGTCTTGAGGGGGGAGGCGGCAGCCGGCGCCGCCGCAACAGCTGCAACGGGCGCTGCGGGGGGAATATCGGCCTGCGCGGCGGCGGTTTCATCCACCAGCTCTGCTTCAACCCCGGCAAGGTCTTTCGCCGCAACAGGCCCGGCGGCAAGACCAAACGCAACAGCTGCACCGCCCAGCAAGCCGGTGTGCAAGGCGATAGATCGCCAGAAAGGCATGTGTTCGACCCTCATGTTCCGGCTTCGGGGTTGCGGCCTTGCGTGACGGCCTCAACCCATCTCCCCTTATTGTGCTTTAGAACTCTATTGGAGCATGAAATGGCAAGATTATCAATCAGATCCGTGTCAATTGCCGCCAAATCGGTCCAAGTTCCACGGGCTTAATGGGACAAAGGCCGGCCGAAGAATTGTATGGGAACGACATGTTCTGCCGCATCGACTAGCGCGGCAAATCGCTCGATCCCATCAGAAATACGTCGATTGCTCGCGCGGCCTGGCGTCCTTCACGGATTGCCCAGACGACCAAGCTCTGGCCACGGCGCATATCGCCGCAGGCGAAGACCTTGTCGAGGCTGGTAGCATAACCGAGCGTGTCGGCGGCGACATTCCCGCGCGCATCCAGTTCCACGCCTGCCTGCGCAAGCAGACCGACCTTCTTGGGGCCGACAAACCCCATGGCGAGAAGGATGAGGTCTGCCTCCAACGTAAATTCGGAACCGGCGATCTCTTCCATCCGGCCATTGTTCCATTCGACACGCACACATTCGAGACCAGTGACATTTTCGCCATCGCCCAGAACCCGCTTGGCTAGCACGGACCAGTCGCGCTCGACGCCTTCCTGGTGGCTCGAGGAGGTGCGCAACTTGAGCGGCCAGTCGGGCCAGGTCAGCGCCTTGTCCTCGTGCTCGGGCGGCTTGGGCATGATTTCGAGCTGCACGACGCTTGCTGCGCCCTGCCTGTTCGATGTGCCTACGCAGTCGGAGCCGGTATCGCCACCGCCGATCACGATCACTTTCTTGCCGGTGGCGAGCAGCGAGCCGCGCGGCGCGGCGCGCACTTCATCGTCGCCAGCGTTGCGCTTGTTCTGCTGGACCAGGAATTCCATCGCCAGTCGTACGCCAGGCATTTCCGCGCCGGGGATCAGCAGTGGGCGGGGATCTTCGGCGCCGCCGGCTAGGACGATTGCATCGAAGTTCTCGTTCAGGCTCTTGAACGAGATATCGACCCCGACCTCTTTCGACGTCTTGAACTCCACCCCTTCGGCTTCCATTTGCACGGCGCGCCGGTTGATGAGGTGCTTTTCCATCTTGAAGTCGGGGATTCCGTAACGCAGGAGGCCGCCGATCCGGTCGTTCTTCTCGAACACTGTCACGGCATGGCCGGCACGCGCCAATTGCTGGGCACAGGCAAGGCCGGCCGGGCCGGAGCCAATTACCGCCACCGCCTTGCCGGTCTTGCGTGCGGCGACCTGCGGCGTGATCCAGCCTTCTTTCCACCCGCGATCGACAATCGCGCATTCGATCGATTTGATCGTCACTGGCTGGTCGACGATGTTGAGCGTGCAGCTCGCTTCGCATGGCGCGGGGCAGATGCGGCCGGTGAATTCGGGGAAGTTGTTGGTCGAATGGAGCACGTCGAGTGCGCTCTGCCAGTCGCCCTCATAGACCAGATGGTTCCAGTCCGGGATGATATTGTTCACCGGGCAGCCGTTGTGACAATAGGGGATGCCGCAATTCATGCAGCGGCTCGCCTGCGCCTGCAGCGTACCGTCATCCGGCTGCACCACGAATTCACGGTAGTTTTGCAGCCGGTCCTGCGGATCGAGATAGTCGCGATCACGCCGATCGAGTTCGAGGAAGCCCGTTTCCTTGCCCATCTGCGCTACTCCGCCGCAACCGTTTCGGCTTCGAGCCGTTCGGCCTCGATTGCCTCGAGCGCGCGCTTGTAGTCGCGCGGCATGACCTTGATGAATTTGCCCAGGACTTCGTCCCAATTGTCGAGCAATTCGCTGGCCTTGGCGCTACCGGAATGGAGCTTGTGCCGCTCGACCAGGATTCTCAGTCGCTCGGCATCGTGGCGCAACATGTCGCCCATGCCGAAGTCATGCACCGATTGCGGGCGCTGGCTGGGCCTGCCGGTGCCTTCTTCGGCATCGGGTTTGGCCGAGATCGGAAGCAGATCGACCTGCGCCGGATTGACCAGCTGTTCGAACTTACCGTCCGGGTCATAGACATAGGCGACACCGCCGCTCATGCCGGCTGCAAAATTGCGTCCGGTCTCGCCCAGCACGACCACCACGCCGCCGGTCATATATTCGCAGGCATGATCGCCCGCGCCCTCGACTACCGCTATGGCGCCGGAATTGCGCACCGCGAAGCGTTCACCGGCAACGCCGCTGAAATAGGCTTCGCCCGCGATCGCGCCATAGAGCACGGTGTTGCCAACGATGATGTTCTCACCAGGCTCACGCGAAACGCCATCGGGCTGGCGCACGATGATGCGGCCACCCGAAAGGCCTTTGCCGACATAATCATTGGCATCGCCAACCAGGTCCAAAGTCACACCATGGGCCAGCCACGCACCAAAGCTCTGCCCGGCAACGCCGGCGAAATTCAGCCGGATCGTATCGGGCGGCAAGCCTTCATGGCCACGCGCTCGCGCCACTTCGCCCGACAGCATAGCGCCGACGGTGCGGTTGGTGTTGCGGATTTCGCGCGACAGCTGAACTGCTTCACCCTTGTCGATGGCAGGGCGGCAGGCCGAAATCAGCTCGTTGTCCAGCGCCTGATCCAGGCCGTGGTCCTGCGTTCCGGTCTGGTGCAGAGCCTTGCCCGGTCCAAGTTCCACCGTGTGGAGTAGGCGCGAGAGGTCGATTCCCTGCGCCTTCCAATGGCGATGGACGCGGCGCATGTCGATCCGGTCGGTCCGCCCAATCATCTCCTCGACGGTGCGGAAACCCATTTCGGCCATGATTTGGCGCAGTTCCTCGGCGACAAAGAACATGTAATTGACCACATGTTCGGGCTGGCCGGTGAAGCGCGCGCGCAGCACCGGATCCTGCGTCGCAACGCCCACCGGGCAGGTGTTGAGATGGCATTTGCGCATCATGATGCAGCCCGCAGCGATCAATGGGGCGGTGGCAAAGCCGAACTCATCCGCACCGAGCAGCGCGCCTATCGCGACATCGCGCCCGGTGCGCAGGCCGCCATCGACCTGCACCGCGATGCGGCTGCGCAAATCGTTCATCAGCAGCGTTTGCTGGGTTTCGGCGAGCCCTACTTCCCATGGTCCGCCAGCGTGAGTCAGGCTGGTGAGCGGCGAAGCGCCGGTCCCGCCGTCATACCCAGAGATAGTGACATGGTCGGCGCGCGCCTTGGAAACGCCCGCGGCAACAGTGCCGACGCCCACTTCGCTGACCAATTTGACCGAGATGCGCGCTGTGGGCTGCACATTCTTGAGATCATGGATCAGCTGCGCCAGATCCTCAATCGAATAGATGTCATGGTGAGGCGGGGGCGAAATCAGGCCCACTCCCGGGGTCGAATGGCGCACTGCGCCGATTCGCTTGTCAACCTTGTGGCCTGGCAATTGGCCACCTTCGCCGGGCTTTGCGCCCTGCGCCATCTTGATCTGGATATCGTCCGAATTGACGAGGTATTCGGTGGTCACGCCGAACCGGCCCGAAGCGACCTGCTTGATCCGGCTTCGCATCGAATCGCCATTGTCGAGCGGCACGAAGCGCTCGGGTTCCTCGCCGCCTTCGCCAGTGTTAGAGCGCCCGCCGATCCGATTCATTGCGATCGCCAGCGTCGAATGCGCCTCGTGGCTGATCGAGCCGAAGCTCATTGCGCCAGTGGCGAACCGCTTGACGATTTCGCTCGCTGGTTCGACCTCGTCGAGCGGGATCGGCTGGTCGGCCGGCTTCAGCTCCATCAGTCCGCGGATCGTCAGCAGCCGCTCGGACTGCTCGTTGATCGACTTGGCGAATTCCTCGTAATTCTTGGGATCATTGCCGCGCACCGCATGTTGCAGTTGGGCGATATTGCCTGGTGTCCAGGCGTGTTCCTCGCCGCGCAGGCGGTATTGATAGATGCCGCCGACATCGAGCATCGAGCGATAGAGTGGGTTGTCACCATAAGCCTGCGCATGACGGCGCATCGTCTCTTCGGCCACTTCCTTCAGGCCGATCCCCTCGATCGTGGTCGCGGTGCCTGTGAAATAACTTTCAATGAAGTCGCTCGACAGTCCGATCGCATCGAAGATCTGCGCACCGCAATAGGATTGGTAGGTGCTGATCCCCATCTTGGACATGACCTTGAGAATGCCCTTGCCCACGGCCTTGATATAGTTCTTTTGCGCTTCCTTCGGGTTTAGCTCGGGATGCTTGCGGGCACGCACATCCTCCAATGTCTCGAAGGCGACATAGGGGTTGATCGCTTCGGCACCATATCCCGCCAGCACGCAATAATGGTGCACCTCGCGCGCTTCGCCGGTTTCTACGACCAGCCCGGTCTGCATGCGCAGGCCCTGCCGCACCAAGTGATGGTGAACCGCCGCGGTGGCCAGCAGCGCCGGCATGGCAACCCGATCGGGTCCTTGCGCGCGATCGGACAGGATCAGGATGTTGTGATCCTGCAGGACTGCTTCGGTTGCGGCCCAGCACATTTCCTTGAGTGCCAGTTCGATTCCTTCAGCGCCGCTGGCAGCGTCCCAGGTAATATCGATTGTGGCAGTACGGAATGCGCCATCAAGCGCCAGTTCGACCGAGCGAATGCGTGCGACATCGTCATTGGTCAGAATTGGCTGGCTGATTTCGAGCCTTTTATGGGTGCCAGCCTCATGCCCAAGCAGGTTGGGGCGCGGACCGATCATCGACAGCAGGCTCATCACCAGCTCTTCGCGGATCGGGTCGATCGGCGGATTGGTGACCTGCGCGAAATTCTGCTTGAAGTAATCGTAAAGCAGGCGGCTGCGATTGGAGAGAACCGCCAGTGGCGTATCGGTGCCCATCGAACCCACGGGATCTTCGCCCTTCACCGCCATCGGTTCGATGAAGCGTGAAATATCCTCTTGCGTATAGCCGAACGCCTGCTGCCGCTCGAGCAGCGTTGTGGTGTGTTGGGGCACGGCCGAAAGCTCGGGCTCGATATGGTCGATGTCGCCGAGGTGGAACTGTGCCTGGTCGAGCCACTTGGCATAGGGCTCGGCATTGGCGAGATCGGCCTTGAGTTCCTCGTCCTCGATGATCCGACCCTGCTCGAAATCGATCAGCAGCATCTTGCCGGGCTGGAGCCGCCACTTGCGGGTGATGTCTTCTTCGGCAAAGGGCAGCACGCCAGATTCCGAAGCGAGGCAGATCAGG